>CAYZUW010000113.1:0-11454 GCA_964481325.1 uncultured Saprospiraceae bacterium | reverse complement strand
GACTTGTAGCGCAGCGGAAAGGCCGAGCAGTCTTGCGAGCTACGTAACATAACGCCACACAGCTTGGCTTGGCGAGAAGGGTGTGAAGCCCCCAAAAAATTCTAACAACACAGCACAAATTATTTTGTAAAACTTCCTTCTAACACAAACTACATTTCTTTGTCCATGTATTTGTAATGTCAATAAAACTACAAATAAAGCAAAATCAAGGATTTAACACTTCTTCACTATGTAAGCTGAGATAGTTTCCATATTTTCACTTACCATACAGAGATAACCATGAGATTAAAAATTCTTTTTCTTATTTGTATTATGCAGCAACTAACCTTTGGGCAGGAGATTCAATTTGACCTTCCCTCTGGTTTCTATGACGCTGGATTTGAATTAGTACTGACCACGCCAGCTGAGGGGGCAATACACTATACACTTGATGGAACAAATCCGAGTATTCAATCTCCAATGTACACACAAGCCATTCAGGTCGAGGAAAGAAATGATGAGCCTAATTCCATTGCCAATATACCGACTAATCCCGCGACTACTTCGGATCATCAAATATGGAGGAAGCCACAAATAAGTATACCAAAATCTCGGTTGGTAAAAGCGGCTTTATTTCGAGACGGAATACAAGTCTCTCCTGTATACTACGAAGAGTACTTTATCGGTGGACAATTGTCGGACATCCAATTACCAATTTTTTCTATTGTTATCGATAGTGTAGAACTGTTTGATTATGATAAAGGTCTTTATGTTCCTGGTAGAGATTTCGATAACAACCCATTTACCTGGCAGCCTGGCAATTATTTTGAAAGAGGAGATGAGTGGGAAAGAATCATGTCGCTTAGTTTTTACAAAGATAGAGCGCTAGTCCTTAAGCAATCTGCGCAAGTAGAAATTCATGGTGGCGGTAGCCGAATCTTTCCGTGCAAGAGTTTACGTTTGTCCGCCAAAGCATCCTTAGGAAACAGATACTTTGAAAATCCTTTCTTCGAAGACAGACCATGGGACAGCTACAAGAGAATGATACTACGTAATGGTGGGCAAGATTGGTTAAAGACTATATTCACAGACGTTTTGCTGCACGAACTTCTCAAAAAACAAAATATAGAAACACAAGCCTCACTTTCCACTATTCTTTTTATCAATGGATCTTATTGGGGCATCCACAATCTCAGAGAACGATTTGATAAATATTATTTTGCGAATTATCACAATAATGAACTCGAAGACTTTGATTTGTTTGAAATTGCAAGTGGCATCGAAGTCAAGGAAGGAGAGGCTTTTGAGTATGCTGAAATGAATGACTCATTAAGAGTTCTAGATTTGTCTCTTGAGCAAGACTACCAACGCATTACTGAACAAGTAGACATAGCCAATTTCATAGACCAACATATTTCTAAAACCTATGGAGGAGGCAGAGATTGGGTTGGAAATAATGAGCAAATTTGGCGAGCAGAATCCACTGGAAATAAATGGAGATGGGTAGCAAAAGATTATGACGATGCCATGCAAAATGTAACTTATAATTCCTATGCACATGCAACGAATGACAATGGAATTGACTGGCCTAATCCTGAGTGGTCGACTAGATTATTCAGACATTTAATGAAAAATAGAAACTTTACTATTCGCTATAAAAATCGTCTTGAATATCATTTGGCGCATACTTTCTCAGCGCCGAGGGTTGTCGCTGCCATTGATTCTTTAGCCGCTATTTATAGGCCAGAAATGCAAAGGCAAATCGATAGATGGAGTTATCCAGAGTCCATAGATCTATGGGAACAAAGCGTAAAAGACATGAAAGAGTTTGCGCAAAATAGACCTGCCTTTTTACTAGACAATTTCAATAGCCATTTTCCAAACATTTATGAAAATCCTGATGGCACACTCCTCCATCCGAATCCTGCAAATAATATTTTATATATAGACCTGCCTGCCTCATCTGCTCCCAGTGTAAAAGCATTGGTCTACACTGTCGAAGGTCAACAAAAAATGGAATGGAATCTTTCTAACGAGAATCAAAACAGCATTGACCTTAGTGACTTTAGCAGAGGTACTTACTTTATCCACATCTATTTGGATAAGGGGTGGATTGTAAAAAAACTTATTGTACAATAATTACATCAAAACAAATCGCTTCACTGCCAGCACTTCTTTTTGCTTATCGATTATGGATATCTCTTAAAATCACATCCTAATTATTAAAATTGAAAATTGCACATTGATTATTCATAATTCCTTCAAAAAACCTCCTTCAAAATCCGATGCGCATTGATCTCTGGAAAGTTATCTACGTGGAGTTTAAAATAGTTGAGCAATTCACTGAGTAGTTGATGGCGTGTCTCTCGACTCATCTGTATGTTGTGCACCTCTTCGACACTAAGATGGAGCAATTCACTGATGTAAGTAGACAACTCTTGGCTAAGTGCGTATTTATCTTCTTTGATAGGCATGAAACGTCCGTCCCATAAATGAAAGTACAGTTGAGAATCTTCTTGTACGCCGCTAGGACCAAAGCCCAAATGAGAAGCGTACTCTAGCAAAAAATGCAAATGCAAATTGGAGGGAGGTAATTTTGTTTGATCCAAAAATTGCATGGTGTCTACTAAATACTGAAACAATTCCTGATGCTCTTCTTGCCCCTTAATGGTCTTTTGTACAATCTCGATGATAAACAATCCGATAGAGCCCTTGACCAAATCGTAAGGCACCTCTTGAAATACGTAATGATTGCTAAGTTCTTTGATGCGATGGAGATTTGATTTGGGATTATCATAGACGACTAAATCTAGTATGCCCATGACTTGCAAAAGCCCCGCACTGGTTTTCCCTTTTTTCTTTCTTACCCCGCTGATGATGTAGGACTTCAGTCCTCGCTGCTCCGTAAAGACTTTGCAGATGAGGCTGGTCTCGGAGTATTGTGTGGTTTTGAGTACTATGCCACGCGTTTTGATAATCATTTCCTTAGGATATAGCGCACTGACAAAGCCGCTTCTGAAAGTACAAATTCACTATCTGTGATACTCCAGCCTGGCTTATAGTCCAAAGAGATGAGTAGTGGCAGCGTACCTACAAGAAGCTCAACACCTACAATCGCTTCCGCTTGCCAGCGAAAAGTATCGCTATTAAAGGCTAGGGTGGTTCCTCCCCCTCCATAAACATTTACATAATAATTGATAAACAAGTGATGCTCGTAAAGACCCGTAAAAGATACAGTACGATCATTCTGAAAGTTGAATCCAACAATACCTTCGATAACACCACTTACTGGCCATACAAAATGCTTATAGGTAACTCCAGACAATGGTCCTCCTCTAAGGCCAATAGAGCTGATATACGCCTCATCTTGTGCTTGACTGGAAACCATCATGCCCAATACGGCAAATAATATAAGGAGAGGGCGGCGCAGCATTCTTAGACTGCTCTTAATTATGTTTGGCAATTATTATGGTCTATTTTAGAGAATTACTAGTTGGCCATATCAGACAAAAACTTGATGCGCATCAATTGGATTTCGTCCAGACTGATATCATCTTCTTTCAACTCTGCTAAGGCAACTTCCACATCATCCGTTTCAGCCTCCATAAAGTAGTCGATAATATCAAGACGAGTGTCTTCATCCAAATTTTCCTCGAGATAATAATCTAGATTCAGTTTTGTTCCAGAAGTAACGATAGCGTCTAACTCTTCCATCATCTGCTCCATATTCATTTGATTTGAGGAAGCGATATCTTCGAGAGATATTTTTCTGTCTATGCTCTGGATGATATTGACTTTTGCTTTAGACTTATTCGCGACTTGCTTGACCACAAAATCCATAGGTCGTTCGATATTATTCTCTTCGACATAGGCTTTGATCATTTCGACAAACTGCTTTCCATATCGTTTGGCTTTTCCAATACTTACTCCTGAGATGTTGGCCATCTCTTCCATAGTAAGTGGGTAGTTCGATGCCATGTCTTCTAGCGAAGGATCTTGGAATATCACATAAGGTGGAATCTTTTTTTCACGACCAATCTCTCTTCGAAGATCCTTGAGCATTTTCATCAAGGTTTTATCTAAGACCGCTGTTTTACTAGAAGGCACATCTGGCTCATAATCTTTATCAAAATCATGATTCAGTGTAATCTTGAACTCATGAGGCTTCTTAATAAAGTTTAAGCCTTTATCCGTCAGCTTGAGCAAACCATACTGCTCGATATCTTTGCGGATAAAATTATTAAGTAGGGCTTGTCTAAGAATAGAACTCCAAAAATTGTCATCCTTTTCTTTACCAACACCAAATAAATCTTTCTTGTCAAAACCAAAATCCTTCATCTCTTTGGTTTCTTTACCAATGATGAAATCCGTCGTTGATTTTATTTTAAAATTTTCTTGCAGTGCTTGTACAGAAGATAGTGCTTGGTGCAAATCATCTTGCGCTGGAATTTCTTCTTTAGGATTTTTGCAATTATCACACATATCGTTGCAATCTCTTGCATCGTACTCTTCGCCAAAATAGTGAAGCAAAAATTTTCTACGACAAGAAGAACTTTCAGAGAAGGCCATAATCTCTTGCAGCAATTGAGCACCCATTTCTCTCTCAGACACAGGTTTGTCTCTAAGGAATTTTTCGAGTCTCAATAAATCTTTATAGGAATAAAAGGCAACGCATCTTCCGTCCAATCCATCTCTACCTGCGCGGCCTGTCTCTTGATAATAATTTTCTATACTCTTAGGGATATCATAATGAATCACAAAGCGAACGTCTGGTTTGTCGATTCCCATACCAAAAGCGATAGTCGCCACAATCACATCTACCTCTTCCATCAAGAAATCATCTTGCGCTTTGGTACGAGTCTTCGCATCTAATCCCGCATGATAGGCAGCGGCACGAATTCCATTCACATTAAGCACTTCTGCAATGAGCTCTGTAGACTTTCTACTTTGCACATATATAATACCTGAGTTGCCCTCAATGCCTTTAATAATTTGGACAATTTGTTTTAAGGTTTCGTCTTTTTTCATTTTTGGACGTACCTCATAAAAAAGATTATCTCTATTAAATGAAGATACAAATGATCGAGGATCTTTCATGTTGAGATTCTTGACGATATCCGTACGCACCTTTGGTGTTGCAGTCGCCGTCAGGGCTATCAATGGAATATCGATATTGATCTCATCGAGCATTATTCTTATTCGTCGATATTCTGGTCTGAAATCATGTCCCCATTCAGAGATACAGTGTGCCTCATCAATGGCTACAAAAGAAATGTTGACATCTTTGAAAAATGCAATATTTTCTTCTTTTGTCAATGTCTCAGGAGCTATAAAAAGCAACTTGGTTTTGCCATTTACTATATCTTCTTTGACCTTCTTCATCTGAGATTTATTCAGAGAAGAATTCAGAAAGGATGCTACGTCATCATTTTGTGAGTAACCTCTGATAGAGTCCACTTGATTTTTCATCAAGGCAATTAATGGAGAAATTACCAATGCCGTCCCCTCCATCATGAGGGCTGGCAGTTGATAACATAGTGACTTTCCGCCTCCAGTAGGCATTATTACAAAAGTGTCTTTTCCTTCCAAAACACTTTCTATGATTTGTTTTTGATTTCCTTTAAAATTCTCGAACCCGAAGTGGGTTTTAAGCGCCTCGTCTACACGCTCCTTTGTTTCAAACATCGCTAATACGTTCTTTTCTTAAAATTTATTTAATACAATAAATTGCAAATTGGGTAACCTTTGGTTTTTACCTTTTTTTTGAAGTGGAATGAATAATGCTATTTATAAACAAAAAACGTCATATCTAAAATCAATATAATTGACATTTTTTATCTAGACTACCTTGTAGTATGCCTTATTCCGATACTAATATAAATATAATAATCTAAAGTATCCATGTAAAAGTTCAACAAAAAAAACAAATGTTAGTAATTTTTTCAATGTTGATTATGTAACCCAAAAATAAGCTAATGGATAATGAATATAAAGATAGGCATCTTATCAGGGTAAGCGCAATTAAAATGATAAAAATCGAAGCGAAAATTCTACAAAATTTATCAAATGCCACTAGCTATACATTTACTGATTTTACATAGTATTTATTTGAGAAAAATGGCAGTTTAGTGGTGGTTAATACGGGAAAATCTGCATTTTTTTCGCATGGATTCATGTATTCTCATAATTGGCGAATCTCCATAGATCGAAAAGCTAGTATCATTCATCAAGAGCTTATAGAATACTATTTCGCCGAACTCATCCAGCATGGAATCTTATCTTGTAAAAAGTGCCAAGTAAAATATATTTGTTATTATACAAAGACTTTCACTCCTAACATTTTGCCTCCGTCTATCATAGAAAAGCAGTTATCCATGAGCGCGCATTAAATATAATAGATGGAACTAAACCGTAGATACGCTACAGTGGATACGGTTCCTAGGCACCAATCATCATGTAGAAATAGATTATGGGAATAATGTAGGGATTATCGTATACAAGACTTTACACCATGAGGGTTTATTTAATTTTTTTGATGATGGGCCATGCCGATGAAAAATCGGCACCGGGTCGTTCGTCACCAGGTCCTATCGGACTCCTCCCTCTGGTCGGATGACTACCACCCCTTGTCCATGGGATTTGGGTTTTTGTGGTTTATGGATTTTGGGCTGACCGTTTTTGGGGTATACAGAACGGGTTCATGTGCATTATATATTCCATGCGCATTATACGGGTTTCGCGCACCACACGTGTTCAGAAAAGGTATGCCTTTTCTCTACCTGGTATATATTTTTCCCATTTCGTTTATTACCCATACTCTATTTCTATTGCAGGATGGGTTTGAAAATTGAAATCCATATTTGCCTGCGTATAACTCTGGCCCCCAACGGCATCCCTCCACTTTGGGTATGTTGAATCGGCTGATGTCGTCTAGATACTTACCATTAGATTGGTGATACTCTGTTTGTTGATAATATAATTGCCAAAGTGCCCATTTGATTTTCTCATCTTGTTTGTGATTAAATGTAGGTGCCTCCTCCGATACTGGACTATTTGAAAATTGTACATAGCCCCACATTTCAGGCATATGCATGGCTATGGCTCCCTGAGGTGACCACACCCAATTGTTTTCAGGAATATTGTTGCCTTTCTCGTCTTTAACTTTTTCATAGGTGCCTGTGGTATGTTCCATGGCCCAATCTACTCGCGAAAAATTGATGCGCCATTGATCATTCGCTTTTGGTGGCTTGGCGTGTGGCGCCATTTCTTTTAATGCAGACCAGGGTATTGCCATTTCTACAGTCCAATATTCATCGGTGTCTGCAGGGTCATTTATTGATCCCTCAATGTGTACTGCATGCTTTACCTCTTCCACATTCCAATTGAATAAATAATTGGGTGCTCTTTGTTGGCGATAGGGCCACATCATAAAGAGATCCCAAATCGTATTCAACGCATTGATTTCAAATTCATAATAGTTATGAGCGTCGCCGTCCGGATCAATGAATATTTCGAAATCATCATCTTGATATATGACAGCGTCTCTTTCGGTGAGTTTTGCCCAGATATGGGGCTCTTCCATCTTTGCGAAAAAATAAAAGTATTTATCATCCCAAAGCATCTTTAAATTGGTTCGAAGAGATGGTAAAGGTTTTAGCTGTCCTTCGATATCTACAAAGTCAGACGACCACTCTAAGTTTTGCCAACTCCTTTCATTATCTAATCCATCTATAGTCATGCTGTCTATGGGCTGTTGGCAGACATAGGTTTTTGGGGCAAATGGGATGGGAGAACGATATTTCAGCCCCTTTGCAATCGGTTGAACAGTTTGCGCCGTTAGTACTAAATTCCATACTAAGCAAACAATAAGTGGAAGCAGCTTTTTCATAGATGTTACAAGATTGAAATATAGGTGTTGAAGAAATTGTTTAATCATACTCTTCATCGGAAACATCCCGCTTCATTGCATCTAGCAGCTCTCTGCGCTGGACAGAGAAGGTATCCATTTCCTCATCTACATGTTCGAGTAAGGCAATTGCCTTTTTCATTAGATTGTGTCCAAAGGCATCATATTCTTGCTCGTAATATACTAGTGCTTTTTGTTGTATCAGGTTAGCTACCAATTCCAAATGAGAGATTTGTAGGTCTTCTCGAGATATCAGCTCTTCCATCAAATCTTCTAAGGGGGATTCGAGCAAATCCATAGTATCTATACTCATGGTAGCAAAATATTCGTTAAGATATTCTAGCTTTTGGCTTGTATCAAAGCCCAATAATTCTGCGATGACCTTCGCCAGCTCTTGAGACATACGCTCTATAAAATCTTGCTTTATCATATTTGTTCTTCTGCTACACCTTAAATATAAACAAAGTCTAGGATAAATTCCAGTCCTTTTCTGGTTATTATTTGCGCATTCTAGCTCGACTTATTGTAGTAGGTCATTAAAATAAGTGCCATCTTGATTATTCATCAAAAGCAGACGTATGTCCAAAACAAAAAAAGAGATAGAGTTAGAAATTAGAGTAAAAGCACTAGAGGACACTCTTTATGAAACCATTCAACTTATACGCGATCATTTTCCAACAGATCTACCTGATGTAAATGAACATAAGGTTAGACTCTTTCAAGAAATGAAAGCGAAGTATCCAGAATTGGGTATTGAGTATCCTAAGTAGGTGTAAGATAACATCGTAGGCCCCTCTTTCTTACTCCTTGAGCAGTTTGTTCGTTTTACCACCGAAGGCTACCAAGCCCACACTTTCTTGGATAAGGCACCGAAGGCTTCTCCTTCTTGTTCCTTGAGCAGTTTGTTCGTTTTACCATCGAAGACATCGAAGCCCTCTCTTTCTTGGACAAGGCACCGAAGGCTTCTCTTTCTTGTTTCTTGAGCAGTTAGTTTGGGTTAAGATCTAATTCGACTAAGAAAAATACTAAGGCCTAAATGCTAATACCATTTCTCATTCCTTTAACAGCTTACTCGAACGAGAAGATGGACAAGCGATAGGAATGAGGCGTGGTCGTATAGCCATGCGGGTTGGCCCCACGCAGTGCGAAGCACCGAAGCTACAGCGGAGTCATGGATAGCGCGGTTCCGACCTTTTCGTCGGAATGGCCCCTAAACATCCTTATCATAGCCATCTTGTTCAAAATAAAGCTTTAATGAAGATATGCTATGCTTGTTAGCTAAAGATTTTGACAAAAAAAATTATCTTTATCTAATCAAAACGAGGTAGCAACAATATGACGTACGACGATTTTACGATAAAGGCGCAAGATGCGATTCTGCAGGCGCAAACGATGGGAAAAAATAAACAGCATAAGTCTATAGATACCTATCATCTCATGCTGGGCATCATGGAGATTGATGAAAATATCAGTCGATTTCTGTTTGAGAAGATGAATGTAAACATGAATGATCTGCGGCAGAAGTTGGAAACGCAGGTGGCTAAGCACAAGGTGGTCAGGGGCGATACGAAGCAACATCTTACCAAGGCGTGCAATCTAGCATTAAGTCGGGCCAAAGGGATGCGAAAAGAGTTTGACGATGACTACATCTCGCTGGAGTTGATCGTGCTCGGCCTATTGGATGGCACGGATATCACGGGAGACATCCTGCGAGAGTCTGGCGCTACAATAGATGGTCTGAAAAAGGCGATCAAACTATTGCGAAAAGGCAAATCTGTCAAAGAGCAAACCTCTGAGACTGGATATAACGTGCTGGATAAATTTGCGGTTTGTCTAAATGACCGCGCGGAGTCTGGTGAACTAGACCCTATCGTCGGTCGTGATGAAGAAATACGTCGAGTGCTACACATACTATCTCGTCGTAAGAAAAATAATCCTTTGCTTATCGGTGAACCTGGAGTCGGAAAAACGGCGATCATAGAGGGTATTGCATGGCGGATAGTAAATAATGATGTGCCAGAGAGTTTGTTAACGAAGCGCATATATGCGCTGGATGTGTCGTCACTAGTGGCGGGAGCTAAATATAAGGGGGAGTTTGAAGAGCGACTCAAGGCTATCATCAAAGAAGTGACGGAGTCGAATGGCGAGAAGATTTTGTTTGTCGATGAGATCCACAACATCATCGGAGCTGGTGGTGGTAAGGGCGCCATGGACGCGGCCAACATACTGAAGCCTGCTCTAGCGCGTGGGGCGCTCCGTATGGTGGGTGCCACGACACTTGATGAATACCAAAAATATTTTGAACAGGACAAAGCTTTGGTGCGTCGTTTTCAAACGGTAGTTATTGATGAACCTAGTATTGCAGATACCGTGTCTATCTTGAGAGGGCTACAAGAAAAGTATGAGGTGTATCACAAGATAGAGATATTGGATGAGGCACTTATCGCTGCAGCAGAGTTGTCGAACCGATACGTTGGCGATAGATTTTTGCCAGACAAGGCGATAGATTTGATAGATGAGGCGGCGGCAAGATTGCGCTTAGAATTGGATTCTCTGCCAGATGAAATAGATGAACAAGACAGGCGGGTACGTCAATTGGAAATCGAAAAAGAAGCGATTAAGCGAGAAAAGGATAGTGCCAAATTGGATGCTATCAATAAACGTATCGCTGACGAAAAAGAGAAACTAGAATCCGTGGCTGCGATATGGAAAACGGAGAAAGGCATCTTGGACGAGCTGTCTGCACTGCGCAAGGAAGTGGAGAAACTAGAATTAGAAGCGGATCAGGCAGAGCGTGATGATGACTATGAAAAAGTAGCCACCTTGCGCTACGGAAAAATAAAAGAAGCGAAAGAAAAACTTGAAGAAGCGAATAAGCGTCTCGATGCTATCCCTGAGGATAAACGATTTACCAATGAGGCGGTGACGAGTAATGATGTCGCAGAAGTAGTAGCTAAATGGACAGGTATCCCTCTGCAAAAAATGATGCAGTCAGAAAAAGATAAATTACTGAAACTAGAAGATGTAATCGGTAAACGATTGATCGGACAGCATGAAGCAGTGAAAGCGGTTTCAGATGCAGTGCGTCGTTCTCGTGCAGGATTACAAGATGCAAAGAAGCCTATTGGTTCTTTCATTTTTATTGGACCAACGGGTGTGGGTAAAACAGAATTGGCGAAAGCATTGGCGGAGGTACTCTTTGACGATGACAAAGCCATAACGCGAATCGATATGTCGGAGTATCAAGAGAAACATGCCGCATCTCGTTTGGTAGGGGCGCCTCCAGGTTATGTAGGATATGATGAGGGTGGACAGCTGACAAGTGCGGTACGGCGAAAGCCCTACTCTATCGTCCTATTGGATGAGATTGAAAAAGCGCATCCTGATACGTTTAATATTTTGTTGCAGGTGCTAGATGATGGCCGTCTAACAGATAATAAGGGGCAAGTAGCTGATTTTAAAAACACGATTATTATTATGACTTCCAATATGGGAGCAGAGATTATTCTTGAAAACTTTGAGGATCTTGACGTACTTGGTGATGAACACCGTAAAGATATTTTAGAAAC
>CAYZUW010000112.1:0-11459 GCA_964481325.1 uncultured Saprospiraceae bacterium | reverse complement strand
AATCGATAAAATTACTATCTAATCTTACAACATGTTTTTGCAAGTCTTGAAACATCGTTTTGCATTCCATGGTTATATCCTTGCCTTTAAAAATTTTCTTATTTTGGCATGATAGACTCATACTAAGAAGGGCAAGTAATGATATTTGTGTTAATAATTTGTTCATCTTTTACCATGATTTCGTGTGTGTTTTGAATGTTGGGCTTCCATTTAAACGAATAAGAATCGGAATTATGATTCGGAGAAACCATACTTTTAATTTATAGAAAGAATTTGTTTAATAATATTCAGGCTTTAAAAAGCGACTTGTCAACCTATGTCATGAGGGGGCATAACACCTCACACCTCACACCCTACTCCCATTTCATAGCACTTGGGTCTAAAAAAAGTCTGATAAGATTCCCATTTTCATCAAAGCGGAAATTTATATAGTTGCATCCGCCGTAAGATATTGTAGAATAGCAGTCATAACATGGACATTCTTCCTCTCCAAAAGGAAATACATAAAACCATGAATCTATTTTTGAACGACTAGAATTTGGGTTTCCAAATAGCTTCATAATGTCTTCTTTTGCAAAAGAAGAAACACAGTCTAGCCTGTCTCCATCTAATCTTGATAATAAATCCATAGAAAATTCTATGTATTCCTCTTTTCTACTATTTTTTTTATTTAGCACCACAAAATCGATAAAATTACTATCTAATCTTACAACATGTTTTTGCAAGTCTTGAAACATGGTTTTACAATTATGGGTGATATTTTTACCCTTAAAAACTTTTTTGTTTTGGCATGATAGACTTAGAAGGGCAAGTAATGATATTTGTATTAGTAATTTATTCATCTTTTACCATGATTTCGTGTGTGTTTTGAATGTCGGGCTTCCATTTAAACGCAGAAGAATCGGAAATATGATTCGGAGAAACTATACTTTTAATTTATACATAGAATTTGTTTAATAATATTCAGGCTTTAAAAAGCGACTTGTCAACCTATATCATGAGGGAGCACAAAATCTAATGTCTAATTTCTAAAGTCTAACGTCTGCCTTTAAGCATGAGGGATAGATAGTGCGCTGATATCTTCATCAGCGGTCCCGATTTTTCTCGGGACGGGCACCACGCAATAGCGCGACCCTATTCGACACCTTTTCGGTGGAGAAAAGGGGCATGCCCAAACCATCATCAAGCCTAAAAAGCCTTAAAAAGTCGATTTTTACCACTAAAGTGTCAAACCGAACTTGAAAATTCTCGTAAATCAGTTATTGATAGTCTTTTTACGTTAAATTTGAGGTCTTAAATAAGCAATATCATTCATGAAAGTAGCAAAGTATTTTGAAAAGGCAAGTGGCCAGACTTTGATATCCTTTGAAGTACTGCCGCCCTTGAAGGGAGGGGGGATGAAAGCTATATTCGATACCCTAGATCCACTGATGGAATTCAAGCCTCCATTTGTAGATGTTACCTATCATCGAGAGGAGTTTATATACAACAAGCGTGACAGTGGCTATTACGAAAAAACGGCTATTCGCAAACGCCCAGGTACGGTAGGGATTTGTGCTTCTATCATGCATAGATATGGCGTGGATGCAGTACCCCATTTGATTTGTGGAGGTTTCACTAAAGAGGAGACCGAGAACGTGTTGATCGATTTGAATTTTCTCAATATTCAGAATGTGCTTTGCTTGAGAGGAGATGCACGAAAATTTGAGACGAAATTTATTCCGCAAGAAGGAGGACACAATTATGCGCTAGATCTTGTAGGGCAAGTACAAGACATGAATCAAGGAGTGTACTTGGATTCAAATATTATAGATGGAGAAAAAACGGACTTTTCTATTGGCATAGCAGGCTATCCAGAAAAACATTTCGAGTCTCCGAATATGGATTTAGATTTGGGTTTCACCAAGAAGAAAATAGAAGCGGGAGCCAATTATATCGTAACGCAAATGTTTTTTGATAACAAAAAGTATTTTGAATATGTAGATCTCTGCAGAAAGAATGGTATCACTGTTCCTATTGTGCCAGGTCTAAAACCACTCACTAAACTCTACCAACTCAATTCTATTCCAAGAATGTTCTATATCAATCTGCCACACGATTTAGTGAGTGCAGTGACTAAGGCGAAAACAAAAGAGGCGGTCAAAGAAGTAGGTATAGAATGGTGCATCCAACAATCAAAAGAACTTAAAGCAGCAGGGGTGCCCTGTATGCATTATTATACTATGGGAGATACGGCTACTATAAAAAGGATAGTAGAGGCAGTTTACTAAAACGAATATCAATGCGAAAAACATTTCTAATTATTGTAAGCCTAGCTTTGTTGGGGGTACAACTTTCTGCGCAAACCATCAATCCAGATGATTTTTTTCCGAATGATTTGGGAGAGCATTTTATGCCTCATCATACTATCGTGAGTTATTTTGAAGCAGTAGGAGAGAAAAGCAATCAAGCTCAGTTTTCTAAATACGGAGAAACGTATGAAGGGCGGGATCTTGTGTACATGGTCATTTCTTCGCCTGAGAATATGAGAAATATAGAAGCTATCCGCAAGAATAATTTGGACATTGTCAATGGGGAGAACAAAAGTATAGAAGAGTCTATGGCTATTGTATGGTTGAGTTTTGGAGTGCATGGAAACGAAGCTGGAGCGACAAATAGTTCTATCGCTACACTCTACGAACTGACTGACCCTAACAATAGAGAAGTCCAGTCTTGGCTAGAAAATACGGTTGTGATTATCGATCCTTGTCTCAATCCTGATGGCTATGACAGGTATGTGCAATGGAATAGGGGTGTAGGGAATAGAGAAGCCAATCCGCATATAGAAACTAGAGAGCATCATGAACCATGGCCAAGTGGTAGAGTCAATCACTATCAGTTTGACTTGAACAGAGATTGGGCTTGGGCGACGCAAGTAGAAACCCAACAGCGCCTAAAAATATACAATCAATGGTTGCCCCATATCCACGCAGATGTGCATGAGCAAGGGCATAATGATCACTACTACTTTGCTCCTGCGGCAAAACCGTTTCATAAATACATTACGAATTGGCAAGGTGACTTTCAAACTGAAATAGGAAAAAATCATACTAAATATTTTGACCAAGAAGGTTGGTTGTATTTCACACGTGAGGTGTTTGATTTACTATACCCAAGCTATGGAGATACTTACCCTACTTTTAGAGGAGCCATAGGGATGACCTATGAGCAGGCGGGGCACGGTATATCTGGCCGAGCTATCTTGATGAACAATGGAGATACCTTGATGCTATCTGACAGAATACTGCATCATAAAACTGCAGCACTGTCTACTGTAGAAGTGACAAGCAGAGAAAAGGATAGAGTAGTAGACAATTTTAAAAAATACTACCAAAGTAAAGCGGGTGCTCCAAAGGGATATTATAAATCATTTGTTTTGAAAAACGACGAAGTGTCGAAAAACAAGATTCACCAATTGACGAAGCTCCTAGATCTTCATGGCATTGCCTACGGATATGCAGGAGTGAATAGCTCCATTTCAGGATTTGATTATCAAAAAATGAAAGATGGAACGGTGAATATAGATGCAGATGATTTGGTGATCAATACCAACCAATCTATGTCTACATTGATTGAGGTTTTGTTTGAACCAAGAACGGAGATTACGGATTCCTTGACCTATGATATTACCGCTTGGTCATTGCCTTATGCCTACGGATTGGAAGGAGTAGCCAATAAGCAAACTATGAACTTTAAAGAACCTTATAAATACATGACGGAGAAAGCGGTAAAATCTACTAGAGAGAAAAAGGAACCCTATGCTTTTATGATTCCGTGGAATTCGATAGCGAGTGCTAAATTGTTGAGCGAAATATTGCAAGCGGGTATTTCCGTAAGGACAGCCTGGAAACCATTCGAGATGGATGGCAGAAAAATGAATGCAGGTACACTAATCATAACGCAAGGAGATAATGAATTTGTAGACTTTAGAGAAAAAGTCAAAAGGATAACAGCTAAACACGAAATGGAATATTTTCCAGCCTATACGGGATTTGTGGATAGTGGAAGTGATTTTGGCTCAGGAAATGTAAAGATAGTCAAAGCTTCGAAAGTAGCTTTAGTCAATAGTGAATCTGTGAACCAAAATGCATACGGTCATATTTGGCATTTCTTTGAGCAAGAATTGAATTATCCTATTTCTAATGTATCTGTAGATATGTTGAAACGAGGTGATCTGAGCAAATACGATGTCATCATATTGCCAAATGGTTTCTACCAAGATTTAGCTGATTTAGACGCTTGGGTGAAAGCAGGAGGAAAACTTATCGCTATGGAAGGCGCGCTTCAAAGTCTGCAGAAAATGGAAGGATTGGGCTTGAAGGTAAAAAAGAATGATAAAAAGATGACCAATGATATGGCTAGTCGTCTAAAAGTATACGGAGAAGCAGAGAGAGCTAGCCTAACTAGGCATCTACCGGGTGCAATTGTAAAATTACATATTGACCAAACGCACCCGCTAGGTTTCGGTATGGGCAGTTCCTATTTCACTATGAAGACGAACCGTACAGCCTACGAATACCTTGAAAATGGTTGGAACGTAGGCTACCTGAAGAAAGCGGTAGAATCTTCTGGCTTCATCGGACACAAAGTAAAATCAGATTTAGCAGAATCTGTTTGCATTGGAACTATAAATCGAGGACGAGGACAAATTGTCATGCTTACGGATAATCCTGTCTACAGAGGATTTTGGAAGCAAGGTGGCTTTTTGTTGAGCAATGCAGTATTCATATTAAATTAATAATAGCCCTAAAGACCTAAAAAATATCCAAGCCAATTGGTACTGGGTATAACATCTAAAATTTATTTGTGCTTAGGATCTTACTATTATTCGTATTGAGTTTTGCCGCCTGTCGAGCTGCAGCTCAATTGTCTCTAGGACAAGAACAGCTTGTGCGCCCCTTGCATGATATGAAGATACAATCTATGCCCAAGGTGGACAATGAACAACTTCTGAAAATAGAACTGAACCGGCATAGACAAGATCGACCAACTCATTTTGCACATCCTTTTGCGGTAGATATCAATCCTAGCCAAACTGGCCATTGGGATTTTGTGGGAGAGACAGCCATCTGGAGAACGGTAGTGGAAAGTAGAAGTGCCTATTCGATCAATCTAGGATTTTCTGAATACTATCTTCCTCAAGAAGCAGCACTATATATTTATGATTATCACCAAATAGAGAAATCAAATCCTTTTACTGCGGCTGATAATGAAGACCATGAACAGCTATGGACACCCATTATCTCAAGTGACAAAATAGTAATTGAAGTCAACATTCCCATTGCTATGATGGAAGACTTGAGGCTTCAGCTATCTTATGTGAACCACGACTTTATTGACATTCGAAAATCAACAAGTAAAAGTTGTCATATAGATGTGAACTGTTCAGCTGAAAACGGTCACCCTGAAGTAGAAGAATTTAGAAATCAAATCAGAGCTGTTGGTTTATTTACCTTGTCTGGAAGTTCGGTTTGTTCTGGATTTCTTATCAACAATACAAGGCAAGATTGCACGCCCTATTTTATGACGGCTTTTCATTGTAATCTCAATCAAGAAAATGCACCCTCCATGGTGACCTACTGGAATTATGAAAATAGTTCATGTAGAGAACCAGGGTCACCCACTAGTGCTGCGCAGGGGGATGGATCTTTTGATACTTTTAATACAGGTGCTACTTGGAGAGCTGGATGGCAAGAAAGCGATTTTACTTTGGTAGAATTAGATGATGAAGTGCCAGAGTCTGCGAATGCCTATTTTGCAGGTTGGGATATCAATAATAATCCTCCAGATAGAGCAGTGCTTATACATCATCCCAATTTGGAGGAAAAGAGAATTAGTTTTGCCGATGCCAATCTCTTTACCGGCATTTGGGGGGCGGAGACGAAACCGATACCTAATGGGAACCACCTCGTATTGAATCACTGGGACAAAGGTTCTACAGAAGATGGATCTTCAGGAGGACCCCTATTCAATAGACAGGGGCTAGTAGTAGGGCAATTACATGGAGGCCTAGCCAGTTGTGATAACCAAGCCTATGATGCTTTTGGTAGATTATTTTCCTCTTGGACAGGAGGCAATACGGCTACTACACGACTAAAAGATTATTTAGATCCGGATGGTACTGGTCGAGTCCAACAACCTGGTAAAAACTGTATCTTCGAAATTACATTCTCAGACAATCATATCCAGCGATGCGCCACAGATGGCTTCTTTACGGTAGATGTGCAAGTAGATGATTCCTTTTTAGGATTCGTAAACATGACTTTTGAGGGCTTGCCTACTGGAGTGGGGGCGTTCTTTTCAAACGATATGATATTGGCAGGTCAGGTCAGCACATTGACGCTTACCAATATCAACAACTTGACCAATGGTCTCTATACCTTGGATATAGTGGCCGATAATGGACAACACATAAGGAAAGAAAAGTTATTTTTTGAAGTCAGTGATCAATCTCCTAGTCAAGCTGTGTTGACCTCGCCCATGATGGAAGAGACAGTAGGTATTCAAGATTTGATGTTTGCGTGGGTATCCCAAGAGGAAGTAACAAGTTATGAGTTTCAGCTTTCGGAAAATGAAAACCTTCTCCCACCCCTTGTAGATACAATCATAGTAAATTCTGGATTAAGTTTAGATTTGCCTTTAACCACCAATCAAGACTACTTTTGGAGAGTAAGAGGAGTAAACGCCTGCGGAGTCGCTTCATGGCCTGCTACCTTTAGATTTAATACGGCAGATATAACCTGCTCTGAAAAGAGCAATACATTTCCATATGAGATAGCCAATGATGCTACGAGCATTATTTCTTCGGTTATACGAAATGACTCACATGGAGTGGTTCAAAATATACGCGTCACGAATGTCAATGGCCAACACAGCTTTCTCAGCGATTTGAAATTTACGTTAACGAGCCCTACTGGAACAGAAGTGATATTGATGAGTAGGAAGTGTACTTTTAATGAAGATTTTAATCTTGGGTTTTCAGATACGGGTATTCCCGTTTTAAACTGCCCTCCTACCAACGGATTTTTATTTCAACCAGAAATGCCCTTAGCTACCTTTATTGGGCAGCCTGCACACGGCGACTGGACCTTGAAAGTAGAAGATTTAAATAAGTTTGATGGGGGGGTGCTGAATGGTTGGAGTTTAGAAATTTGTGCCAACCCGAGTAATGATTTTAGTATAAGTACAAATGCAGATAGTCTAGTAGTTTGCATAAGCGAATCCCTGACACTTCCTTTGCACTTAGGCGCGGGCTATGAGACTTCTGAGAATATTGTTTTTGAATGCAGCGATGAGGCTATTTGCGAAGTGCAATTTGTGGATGGACAAGGAAGTTTGGTTATCAATCCTACTGCTCAGGCTACTGCGGGAATACATTCGCTGGAAATAAAAGTAAATGATGAATCTGGCAACGAGTCTTTGCTTGAGTTATTGGTAGACTTTATAGACTTACCGTCTAATGTTTCGCTTTTAATGCCAGAGGAAAACGCTACGCAAGTAGAAATTGCACCTAGTTTTTCTTGGAGCCCAGCCGATTTTACAAATAACTATCGATTTGAATTGGCAAGAGAAGCTAGCTTTGGAGACTTGATACTGAACTCAAGCACTGTGGAGAATGAATTTACAGTGCGGGAAGCTTTAGAGCCTGGAGAAGGGTATTTCTGGCGAGTAGCTGCTAATAATATATGCGGTGAAGTACTTAGTCAAACAAATACTTTTACTACAGAAAATACCAATTCCACTAACGACCCACTATCGACTCCTATCGAAGTGTATCCCAATCCAACACAAAAGCAACTGCATGTCTTGATTTCTTCGCTTAATGTTGAATCAGAAGTGCTACTTTCTTTGTTTACACTTAGCGGTAAAAAAGTCGTGCAAAATGACACTTTTTCGTCGACAGACCCTATTTCTTTGGATATAAGAAAAGTGCCAGGAGGTATTTATATATTATCCGTGCAGATAGGAATAGAGACACATTTTAGTAGGATTGTAGTGCAATAGTTTCAATCCCATTTTTTTATAATGTAATCTTAATCCTTAATGGCATTTCTTTCGCAAGGAAAGCGTATTTTTACAATAAATAAACTTGTAAGATGATACGTGCCAATGATCCAACATTAAAATCTTGGGTGGAGGTAGCTCCTAATAGCGATTTCCCCATTCAGAATTTACCATTTGGAGTGTGTAAGATGGGAAATAAAAAAGCCGTTGTAGTTTCTGCAATCGGCGACTACGTGATAGACTTGAGTGTGCTTGCAGAACATGGTTTTTTTGATGACCTAGGCTGCGATATGCGCGTTTTCGAAAGAGATACGCTCAATGACTTCATAGCTATAGGCAAAGAAAAAACAGCCTTGGTGAGAAATCGACTTTCGCAAATATTAGATACTAATTTCGATGATTGGGATGCCAGCGAGTTGAAAAAATACTTCCTCATCCCTATGGCCGATGTTCAAATGCTGATGCCTTTGAACATTGGAGATTATACAGATTTTTATAGTAGTATCGACCATGCCACTAACGTGGGGACTATGTTTAGAGATCCAGAAAATGCACTCTTGCCCAATTGGAAGCACCTACCAGTAGGATACCATGGACGATCATCTTCTATTATGGTTTCTGGTACGCCAACCATTAGGCCCAATGGCCAGCAAAAGCCAAATGATGGTCCTCCTGTCTTTGGCCCAAGTAAATTAGTAGATTTCGAATTGGAGATGGGCTTCGTAGTGGGTCAAGAGACACAATTGGGAGATAGCGTTCCAGTTGACCAGGCGGAAGAATTTATTTTCGGTATGGTCATCTTGAATGATTGGTCTGCTAGAGATATCCAAAAGTGGGAGTACATTCCACTAGGACCTTTTTTAGCCAAGAATTTCCAGAGCACAATTTCACCTTGGGTAGTGACCCTCGACGCTTTACAGCCATTCAAGGTAGATGGATACAAGCAGACGCCAAAGGTGCTGCCTTATCTCAAGCAGTCAAACATTAAGAATTACGATATCAATTTAGAAGTAGCTATACAGCCAGAAGGCGCAAGCCCAACAACAGTCTGTCGATCCAACTACAAGTACATGTATTGGACAATGTCACAGCAGCTCGCCCATCACACAGTGAATGGATGTAACGTGCGTGTGGGGGATATGTATGGCTCAGGCACCATCAGTGGACCAGAAAAAAGCAGCTACGGATCTATGCTCGAATTGAGCTGGAAAGGCACTCAACCTGTGAACTTAGACAATGGCGAGGAGCGTAAATTTATCCAGGATATGGATACGGTTATCATGCGCGCATACGGTAAAAAAGACGGAGTAAGAATTGGTTTTGGAGAATGCAGCAGCCAAGTGCTTCCTGCTAAAAACATGGTCTAGGATTCGTGATAAGAGAAAGAATAGTAAAGGCACTCAGAAAATTTAGAGTATGGCACAGATGGATAGGTATCAGTCTAGCTGCCTTTCTATTGATTAGTGCTGCCACAGGGATACTGCTTTCTCTCAAGAAAAATTTTGATATCCTGCAACCTCCGACCCAGAAAGGACAGAGCACGGAGCTCTCCACTTGGAAACCACTCGAGGAGCTACAAGCTGATGCCTACCAAGCCGCTTTGACAGCCAAACCAGGCTCCCAAAATGTGATTAAACGTATGGATGTTCGCCCAGACAAAGGCATCGTCAAGGTTATCTTCGAAGAGGACAACCTAGAGATACAACTGGATGGCACCACTGGTCAAGTTTTATCTGTAGCGCCTCGCTGGTCCGACTGGATAGAATCCCTACATGATGGTTCCATTATAAGTGACTTTTTCAAATTGGTCTCCATGAACCTTCTTGGCTGGGGATTAATCATCATGATTATGAGCGGATTCTTACTTTGGTTTGGTCCGAGGAGAATCAGAAAACTAAGGAAAAAAAGAACATAAGACAGGCTGTGATGTTCGATAAATGAGGAACATTTAATGCCTTTTGCTAGGATATTAACCCTTACATTAAAAATAAAATAACAATAGAATATATGAGCAATTCATTTCATTCACTTACTGTCAAAAACGTGAAGCAAGAGACAGCGGATACCGTATCAGTAAGTTTCGAAATACCTCAAGACTTAAAAGAAACATTTGCATACAAACAGGGCCAATACCTTACCCTCAAATTTACTATCAATGGCACAGAGCAGCGAAGAGCTTACTCTATGTCAAGCAGTCCTGTTGAACAGGATATTACAGTGACAGTAAAACGTCTCAAAGACGGTTTAGTCTCTAATCATATTAACTCCAACTTAAAAACAGGTGACCGAGTAGACGTTATGAAGCCAGAGGGGCGATTTTATACCCCCCTAGATCCAACGCAACGTAAAACCTATTTTCTTTTCGCTGCAGGTTCTGGTATTACACCGATTATGTCGATTGCGAAGACAACGCTTGAGCAAGAACCACAGAGTAGTGTCGCCCTATTGTATGGTAATCGCAACGAAGACAGCGTCATATTCAAGGAAGAGCTAGAGGCGATGACAGAAAAATATAGAGGTCAATTTACCTATACCCCTATGCTCAGTCAACCGCATAAAGAAAAGAAAAGTGGACTCACGGGCATGTTCAAAAAAGCGAAAATAAACTGGGGCGGTAAGACAGGCCGTATAGACAAAGCCGCAGTCAATACCTTTTTAGCGGAATGCGAAAGTATCTATGTCAAAAATGCCGAGTACTTTATTTGTGGACCTGGCCAGATGATAGACACCGTAGAGCAAGCCTTGATGGGTACAGGCGTTGAAAAGACGCGCATCCATACAGAGCGATTTACCACGGCCAGCGACGCTAAATCCGCAGCGCCTGCCAATGCATCTGGAGCCACCGTCATCGCTACCCTCAATGGAGAAGAAGTCACTTTCGAAGTCCCTAAGGGCAAGTCTATTTTGACGGCGATGATAGACCTCAAGATGGAACCCCCATACTCATGCACTAGCGGTGCCTGCTCTACCTGCATGGCCAAGAAGACCAGCGGCGAAGTCGAGATGGAAGTCTGTTATGCACTAGACGATGACGAGGTCAAAGACGGCTACATATTAACGTGCCAAGCACATCCCACTACTGCAAAAGTGGGGATCAACTTCGACGTGTAAAATAAATTTTTATAGAATTATTATTTGGGGCCACCCACTATGCTAGGGTGCTTTCGAAAAGAAAGCATCCTAGCATGTGGTCGGGCTGTCCGTTATACTCCTCTTTTCGATACGCATTTCATTGCGTATCTCCAGTCGTCGTGTCACTTCCATCCCTTGTCTCTACGCGCCTCCGGCTTGTCGTGCTTTGGTGCGTTCCGCACGTCGCGAGAGAGGGAACAAACATTTGATAGGTAAGCACATAAATTTGGTTGTATATGTAAACTCTTCCGCTGGCGTTAGTTAGAAGACTTAACTTCTTTAAG
>CAYZUW010000111.1:0-11470 GCA_964481325.1 uncultured Saprospiraceae bacterium | reverse complement strand
TGCTAATACCCGCCAAAACAGAGTTTACCATTTTTAGATTGTACTTATTGATTTTTTGATGGGAGGGCATCCAGCCTAATAAGAATCTAGTAAAGTCGGTGCAAGCGATTGGATACATCTCTCTCCATTCTTTTTCAAGTGCTTGAGAGTCAATATTTTTACTTTTGGAGTCTACCGAATTTTTGAGTACTGAAAAATAGTAAGCTAATAATTCTTCTTCGTGTTTGCTACACTCAATAGCTGTAAGGCAGCTCCCTAAAAAATAGGCGACGTCCTTCATGCCGCAGCCACCGCCTACGTATTGAAAATCTACCGCCGCCACTTTTTGGCCATCTTCCGAAAAGCAAAAATTAGCAAGCTTGGCGTCGCCATGCACTATCGTTTTGTATTGGCAGTTGTTGAGTAATTTATCAATTTGACTGGCTTTAGATTTTAGTTCTTGATATTCTATTTTCTCTAGCTCATCAGGTCTAGTGTCAAGGTGCCAGTAGGTTCCAATTGGCCATAAACCATTAGGTGCTCTATTCAGAAAGGTGGCGTGAAAATGAGCTAACCATTTCAAACATACTTTTACCTCATCGAGGTGGAGTTCATATTTACGAAGTGGAAAGTGCTTATTCAGGTCTTCTAAAATTATCCATTGTTTTTCACCTTCGGAGTAGGAGCCTAGCAAGCTTGGTATAAGGCAATCTCTATCGCAATCCTGACTCCATTTTTCGTACCAGTGCGTTTCTATTGCATACGATTTTACTTTTCGATTATGCGAACGATTGGAATTCCATCCACGAGGATGGCTGCTGGCTTGATTAAGAGAGATGAATTTGACAACTACTGTATCTAATTTAGAACCGTGTAATTGATAACGCACAATTCTTCCATATCCACTCCAAAGGGACTGGATGGTTTCTACTTCTTCACATGCTTTAGCAGCTGTTGATTTTAATAGGAATTCTGTAAACTGCGCGCTCATTAGGTAGTTTGATATTTTCTAAATATCTAACAAAAGTAAATTATTATATGGGAACTTAACAAATTGCTATATGATGGATTTGTTTTCCAAAAATAAACAAGCATCTGACTCTCTAAAATAGAAAAGCCCTATGAGAAGAATAATAAATTAGAGCTTTTATCTAAGTCCAGCGTGAAACAAAAAAAGCAGAAGACTTTCGCCTTCTGCTTTATTGTTTACTGCTTATTTTGTATTGCTTATTACGCAAGTATTTTGCTGTTTTGCGTAAAATAAGTAATTAGAACTAAAAGCACTAATCGATCAATACTATTTTTTCACTTCTGACTTCACCTGATTGTTCGACAATAGAGAAGAAATAAATTCCTGTTTGTAAATTATTTCTTTCTATGACGATTTGGTTAAGCCCATTTGAGGTCAAGCCTCTAAATTCTTGTAGAGTGCGACCATTTATATCTGTAAAGATGGCATTGTGTATTCCTTCTGATTCGCTTCTCCAAGTGATATTGACATTGCCTGTAGATGGATTAGGTGATGCCAAAATACTATTGGTATTTAAAGACTCTGTGGAGAAGGTATCTTCTTGATTTCTAAATTCTAGGTTTGAGATCTCAAGATTTATTTCTTCGACTACACCACCATTTTCTATCCTGAAAATAACCGCTTGGATGTCATTCAATGTAATCGCTTCATCGCTTCCATTAGAGAATCTGCTCAATGGGATGTCGATTTCGTTTGATGTACTAGATGTGGTAATACTTGTTTTATACTGGTTTTCCCATTCAGTAACGCTCTTTTTGACAAGTATTATTTGCATGGCATGTTTACCAGTTATATCAAAGTGCAATGTGTTGAAGTCGCTGAGGTCAACAGATACAAAGTTGGGTTTTATTGATCTATAAACATTGATACTATTCGTAACGGATCCAGATACCTGGATAGATCTTTCAAGTTGGTAGGCGTCCTCTTTATAGTTAGCTATTGCTGGATTTACCTCGTACTGAATGTCATCTTCTTGTGTATCGATGAACCAAAGTCCATCAGCGATAAATAAATCATCGAATACAGTATCATTGGCGTGATTTATTCTAAAGCCCATATCGTAAACGGACCCAACCTCTACGCTTACAAATTCACTATAGTCTCCAGAAATATTAGTTGTGCTATTGATAGCCTCATTGCTTGAGGTTTCAGTTGTAGATCTTTCTCCTTCTACTGATATACTAGTACTTCCTGCCTTATTGATTATTTTCAATTCTAGCTTTCCATTTTTGTATTCTCCTTGAGAAACAAATACGGAAGGCGGATTGGAAGTAGTAACATTTGTTATAGGATTGAATGCATATAATAATTGAAGTGTCTTCAAAGTAAGCGCTTTGAGGTCTTCTATATTACTTGCCCAAATCTGGAAGTTGTAATAATTTTCTTCATTTGGATAATTTTCTAAAGACCAGTGACTCTCAATACTTAAATAGCCATCTTTATTTTCTCTTGCAGAGAAACTTAAAGCAAATTCTCTATTACCTTCTGGTTGAATCAAATCAGTAACAATAAAATCAGCTCCACCGATTTTCATTGTTTCTATATCGTTTATGATACCGCCCTTAAGTCTGTCGCAAATATACTTAGTATGCTCATATACACCGTTTTCTGTACTAGTAGCAAAGATAGCTGCTAATCTTCTATCATCTCTAAAGATATCTACAGAATAAACTTCTGTCGCATTTGTAATGTCTACTAGGTCAGTTGGAGAAGAGATATATGTCTCCGTATTTGATATCGTATCGAGGGGTATAAATTCTTCGATACTAACTATTGATCTCTCGTTTGCTCCTCCAAATATTCCGTATGTCGCAGTACGCTCTCTACGAAGCATTTTTGATTTAGTATTCTTTATTTTATTAGGCTCGATTCTTCTATCCAGGCTTCTCTTAAATATTTTTTCTGCTAATCTACCGTTACTTTCTAGCCCTCCATTATTTCCACCAGAAGTGCTACAGTCAGGATCATTAGCGTCTATCAAGCCGTCATTGTCATCGTCGATGCCATTGTCACAAATTTCAACATTGCCTCTCATTGGATTTTCGCAAGACGCTTCTATAGATTGCACTGTAACGGCATCAATTAAGTTTCCGTCTCTTATATTGCCATTGCTTGAACTCAATGCTCCAAGGCTGAATCTGGTGATTGTTTGACCAGCAGGTACTTCATACACGCCTTCGTATACAACCCATCTGTCAGCGCCTGTTGCATATACATTGACAATTTCGCTATCAATTGGTTCTTGACCATTAGGCCTAGGTATTCCAAAATATACTATTACTTGATCTACGCCTTCGCCTCCTCTATGGGCGAAGGAGTACCTCAAAATATCTCCAGGCATAGTTGCAATATCTTGATAGATTGAAGAATTGGAAATGGCATTCACTCTTGAATAGGTTTCTCCTTCATATGCTGGAACACCGTTGTGCCCGCTATCTGTAATTTGAATATTTCTATCAAAAGCTGCTCTACTCCATCCGTCTATTTGCGATTGATCTTGATTGATAGAGCCATTTTCGAATATGAAGAAGCTACCTTCTTCGAAACTACCATTGATAATAGAAGCCATAGATCCATCTATTACTTCATCACAGTCTAGAAAATCGCCACCAGTTGTTACATCAGGGTCCATTTCTACAGTCGTATCACATTCGAATTGCCTAAGACTGAAATTGTCGAACCCAACATCGTTTCCATTATTCCCTTCGTTTGAGTTTTGGATGCACAATTTGATTTCTGTATTTTGACCAGTATTGAAATCTATGCTTAAGTTTTCCCATTCCTCTCCTTCAGTTAGTCGTATTTGTCCACTGCTATTAAGTATGATACCAAGGTCCTCAGTGTCCCCTGTAACTTCAATTTGTATAATAGGATCTGGACTATCAAAGATGGGATTTAGAACATTTATAAAATCACCCTTATATTCGTAATCAGAATTTGGTACTACTTCGATTTTTTGACACCATAAGTCAACACTAGTTAAGGTTAAAGGAAAATCAGAAATCATAAATCTGTCTCCTTCAGATGCAAAAATATTGGCTGACCAAAAAGTGTTGCAATCAAATGGTGAAGCTCCAGAAAAAGGAACGGAGTAAAATTCTGGCTCTTGAATAACATTGTTATCAGAACAATTTCCAAAGTACTTTTGGTCGGACTCAAATGATACGTTTCCTTGTTCAAAACCTGGATTGAGAATCAAGTTGTCTGAGACAAACATTTTCTGATTTTCATCACATTGTGCATATATGCTTGCAGTACTCAAAAAGAGTAAGGCGAATGAACTTATGAGTAAATATTTTTTCATCTCCATATGAAATTTGGTTCTTAATAATATAGGGGGAGTGAAAAAATTAGCCTGCGCTAAATTAATTAGTGTGTATTTAGTCTTGAATTTGTACTAGGGAGAGTTATTAGGATTATACTTATGAGGAGTCTAAGTATTAGTACATAACTTAAATGGCAAATAATATACCACAAATAGGGTAGAAAGCTAAAATTGTTTTTCCTAAATAGGTATATATGATGTTATTTTTGAAATTACATTTTATTATTAAATGTTATCCATTGGTATTGAATATTTTGTCAAGGATAAAATCGAATTTGAATTGTTTTTATAAATCTATTCGAAACAGAGAAATATTTCTCGTTCTAAAAATTCCTATTCCATTTTCTACGTTATTGTGCACTATAACGGGTTCAGCAAATGGATTGTCGACCGCCTCTCGAAATGCTGCTTCGGATTTGATGAATAGATAATTGTCTCTACTGAGATTACTTAATTCGGCTTGTAAATAAAATATTTCATTCTCATCGCCAGAACCAAATATTCCCCCACTGAAATCGCTAAAGCCGATAGATAAGTCAAATTCAGTTCCATTAAAAGAGTCATCTTTTAATAGTAAACCGTCAAAAAAGAAAGATGTTTCTACAAAAGGATTTAGGCTACTTAAATAGAGTTCTCTTTTTTGTAGTATTTCTCCAACTTGATTTTCTAGGACAGCAAATAATTTTACTTGATAGTAATTTTCATCTTCTGCTGGGTCATTGAAGGTGATGCGTGCTTCGTCAACTGTAAAGGCATATCCATACTCTGACGCTATTGTCCCATCTTCTTGATAAGATCCTTTAATGATATTGACGCTATTGTGAATTGTCTGAGACGCTTCCAAATTTTGGAATTCTGAAACTCCACCTACTTCGACAGAGTATTCCCCTTCGGATAGTTCATCTGGATTAAAGTCTGCGGTGTATTCATTGCTTAGAGGGTCGTATTCTAAGGTTTTCAAGAGTTCGCCTTCTTTATACAAATCAACAACGGCTTCTTCAAAGAAGGTATGGTCCACTTCATCTAGGTTGGCTGTTCGTGCTACAAAGGTACTTGCTGTACTATCTCCTTCGGTAAGTTCTAAATTTATAACTAACAATTGCTCCTCTTCTGGTAGGTCTATGTCTAAGTCATTGATGAATTTATCTTGACAGGAAAAGATGGCAACCAAGAAAAATGCAAGTAAGACAAGATGATATATCTGTGATGAATTCATGCTTAAAATTTGATTTGATAAGATATAGATGGGATTATTGGCAAGATACTTACTTCTGAAAACACCCTTTTGCTTATTGAATTTCCATTTTCATCTGTAGATCGAATTGTTCTTGGTATTACAAAGTAGGGGTTGCTATGAAAGTAGGAATTGTACAAACCGAATACCCAAGTCCTCAAATATCTTTTCTTTTGTTTGGTGAGTGAAAGGCTTAAGTCTAGTCTATGGTAATTTGTCATTCGGAAGTTGTTTTTCTGGCCTAAGCTTTGGACTTCTTCGGTGGAGGTACCAGTGATAAGTTCACCATTGGAGTTGACAAAAGTACTTGTGTTCTGTTCGGTTGGATAACTAAAACGAGGAAGGGTAAAGGCATTGCCTGTTCCAAAAATCCAAGCAGCAGACAAAGAGACTCGGTCATTGAAGTCATGAATGGCTACTATGGATAAGTCATGCCGTCGATCATATCGAAAAGGAAACGTATTGCCGCCATTGATTTCGTCAAAAGTTCTATTGTTCCATGATAGGGTGTAGCCTATCCAGCCAGTTGTTTTTCCAGTTTTCTTTTGCAGAAAAAATTCTGCTCCATAAGCTTGTCCAGATCCTTGGGTGATCTTGTCTTGCCAGTCATCCTCTATGCCAAATGCAAATGAACTTCCTTCTTTAAAAGAGATGACATTGTCTAGTTCTTTATAATACGCCTCTATAGAAAATTCGTATTTATCATTGAAAGTTTTGGCTACACCTAAGGCCGCTTGCCAGGATTGTTGCGGTTTTACTCTTGCTGTACTTGGAACCCATAGATCTGTGGGTAAACTCAAGGCTTCACTCGTTAATAGGTTGATGTATTGAGTCATCGTACTAAAACTAGCTTTTAGTGCTATGTCTCTTGGGAGTAGATAACTCAAGCCTAACCTAGGTTGTAAAGAGGTGTAAGTGGTATTTTCTACATTGAACATCGAAGCGTGCAAACCAATATTTGCTTTGAATTTTCCTCTGGTCAGTTCATCTTCAATATAGACTGAGCTTTCAAAACTTGTAATGACGTTATTGCCGATTAAGGTATCTATGTTTGTTTCTTCAAAATTGGCTTCAAAAGAGACCACACCCGGCGTATATTTATGCCGAATTACGTTGGCACCAAATCTTAGATAGTGATTAGGGGTGGGGATATAATCAAAATCTACTTTGGCAGAATAGTCTTCGATGCCAGACCGGTAATTGATAGAGACACTTTCCGTCCTAGTATTCCCACTACCACTTATACCATCCTCGAAAGTAGATTCAAAGGAAGTTGGGATGTCTATATCGTAGTTGCTATAGTTTAAAGTGGTATTGGCAAATAATTTATTGCTGATTTTGTAATTCCATCTCAATGAAGAAATTAAATTTCCCCAATCTAAGCCTCCTGAAAATCTTTCTGAATCGTTATTAAAGCCTGATTGATACTCATAGTCAATACCGAATACATCGGCCCCTGAATATCCACTCAAGTAGACTCTATGCTTATCATTGATTTTGTAATTCAACTTTGCATTCAAATCATAAAAAAATAGCTTTAAACCAATGTTTTCATTACCGCTACTGCCGCTACTATTGTTGTCGGCATTGTTTGCTGCATTAATGATGGGTTTTGCCAAAAGGTCTAAATAGGTTCTTCTGCCACTAACAATAAATGACATCTTGTCTTTGATGATGGGACCTTCGAGTGTGAGTTTTGAAGCAAGTGTACCGATAGAGCCCTCTCCTTTAAACTCCTTCATGTTGCCTTCTTTCATGTTTATTTCGAGTACACTTGATAGTCTTCCACCATATCTCGCTGGAAAACCACCTTTGGTCAAGGTGACATTTTTGATAGCGTCTGCGTTGAACACAGAAAATATGCCTAAGACATGAGATACGTTGTATACGGGGACTCCGTCTAGTAGCACCAAGTTTTGATCTGGACTACCGCCTCTAACATAGAGGCCACTTTGACCTTCTCCACCTGATTGCACACCAGGGAGTAATTGTAAAGCTTTCATCACATCATTTTCTCCTAGGAGAGCGGGTATCTTTTTTAATTGCTCTACTGGGATATTCATCTTGCTCATTTGGACGTCTTCCTCAATGCGATACAGTTTATCGGCTTGTACTACTACGGTTTCTAATTCTAGGGAGGCACTAAAGTCAAAATTGATAGTGGTGTCTTTATTGAGATTAAATTGGAGTTGTTGATTGGCAAATCCTATATAGCTTACTTCTAGGTTTACTTCTCCTGCGGGTAAGGTTAAGCTGTAAAACCCATAAGTGTTGCTGACGTTTCCAACAAGGGCATTTTTTTCAAAGATGTTGGCTCCGATGAGTTCTTCGCCGGTATCTGAATCCGACATGTATCCACTGATGGTGAATTTTTGTTGTGCCGACAGCTTGGAAGAAACAAAGCACAAAGTAATTATAAAAAGGATTAGGCTATAGGAGGTTTTTCGTGTATTCATTATGTTAGTTTGCTCTGTTATATTAAGTGTGTAGCTATTTGTAAAGACTGTTTTCTTTCACCATTCGTTGGGTAGTAAAGAAAAAAATACTAGCAATGTACGCGTCTGCTCCGGAAACTCATAGCACCCTAACAGTTTGGTCTCTTTTGGCAATAAATCTCTTCCAATATAGTCAATTTTTTGAAAACCACTAGGTTCCAGAGCAGACTCAATTATAAGGGTAGATAAAGGCATATATTTGAGTCCACTCCGAAAACTCATGAAACCCTAAAATGTCTCTTTTGGCGATATTTTCCCTTTTTTCAATCTACTGATGCTCAGGCATCACTGAATCTCAAAAAGAAAAAATCTCTTCCAAAATAGTCAATTTTTTGGAATCTATTAGTTCTCGGAGTGGACTCATATTTTAAATCTAAGCTATCTTAACAGTATATTTAACTAAGTGTAGTCCCTTTTGCGCAAGGGATATGGAAGGATCGACCATCGGGAGGTGTGTCCCGACCGCCTCAGCGTCGGGATACCGGAGTGAACACGGAGCCTGGAGAAGCCCGACCCAGCTAGGGCTTCATTTTAGAAGCCCTAGCTGAGGATGCGCCCAAAACCTTCTAATTTTTAACAAATAGGGGATAGACAGAGAAATAGGTTTGAGATTTTTAGTTAATAGTAGTCTTTCTACTAAGTGTAAAAAAGACAATATTGTGTAGCTATTCAATATGTGGGTTTAATACATATTCAAAAGTCGCATAACAATAATCTATACTATATAAAAACAACAAGTTTGCTTGAAAAACGTATTGAATTATTGTAAATCAATAAATTGTATATTAAATTATTCAGTTTGTGTTGCGATAGGCAATGCCTTTTGCGTAGTTTTGCCTTGTATAAAAAATAATTAATCAATAACAATATTGAACTTATGAATTCTTTTGGAATAAAGAACGAAAGCTTTAGCGATTCTGAATTGGGAATCAAAGGGCCTACTACTTATTGGAATCTTTCGCCATCAGCCCTAATCGAAAAAACGGTTACGCTTGGTCAGGGTAAGATTACTTCTTCGGGTGCTTTGACTGTAGATACAGGAAAATTCACTGGTCGCTCACCTCAGGATAGATTCATCGTAATTGATGACATCACCGAAAATAAGGTGGATTGGGGGACGACTAATAAAGAAATTAGTCCTGCTCACTATGAGAACTTGTATAATAAGGTGATCAAGTATATGAACACACGTGAAGAAATTTATGTGCGTGATGCGTATGCTTGTGCCAATACAAACTACAGACTTAACGTCAGAGTGGTTACTGAGTTTCCGTGGCAAAATTTATTTGCGCACAATATGTTTTTGAGACCTGATAACAATGCGAAGGCGGAGTTTGAGCATGACTGGTTGGTATATTCTTTTCCAGGTTGTTTAGCGGATGCGGAGCAAGATGGGACTCGCCAAGAGAATTTTGCGGTAATCAACTTCACGAAAAAGACTATTGTCATTGGGGGTACTGCGTACACGGGAGAAATCAAAAAGGGAATTTTCTCTGCATTGAACTTCTTGTTACCCACTGAAAGCGGCGTTTTCCCGATGCACTGCTCAGCGAATGTAGGTAAGAAAGGAGACACGGCCTTGTTCTTCGGACTGTCTGGGACGGGTAAGACGACCTTGAGTACAGATCCAGATAGAAAATTGATAGGGGATGATGAACATGGATGGTCAAAGGGTTCTGTTTTCAATTTTGAAGGTGGATGCTATGCAAAGACAATTGATTTATCTGAAAATAAAGAACCACAAATCTATAAGGCGATTCGTTTTGGGGCGATGTTGGAGAACATCAAATTTAAGGATGAGGATAATCGTATCGTGGATTATACCAATTCAGAAAAGACACAAAATACACGCGTATCTTATCCGATATGGCATATAGATAATACAGTGTTTAACTCTAGAGGAGATATTCCTCAAAACATCTTTTTCTTGACTTGTGATGCATTTGGTGTGTTACCTCCGATCTCTAAGTTGAGTAGAGAGCAGGCCATGTATTACTTTTTGCTGGGGTATACGGCAAAGGTTGCGGGTACTGAGGCTGGAATCGATGAGCCACAAGCTACTTTCTCGGCTTGTTTTGGGCTACCGTTTTTGCCATTGCCTCCGACAGAGTATGCTAAGTTGTTAGGGCAGAAACTAGAAAAAGGGTCTACGAGAGACGATAAGAAAATCAACGTTTGGTTGGTCAACACTGGCTGGTCTGGTGGAGAATGTGGAACATCTAGCAGAATCAATCTTACCTTTACAAGGTCTATGATTCAGTCGGCACTGAATGGTACGCTGGAAGAGGCGGAGTTTGTAACGGAGCCTTTCTTCAATTTGTCTATACCGACTTCATGTCCTGATGTACCAAATGGTATGTTGAATCCAAGAGATACTTGGCCAAATGAAGCGGACTACGACGCTAAGGCAAAGCATTTGCAAGATTTGTTTGCAGAGAACTTTAAAAAGTACGAAAGCTTTTCGGAAGCTTAAGCATATTTTAAGAATTAAAACAAAAAAGCTCGCTTTGGATTTCCAAAACGGGCTTTTTTTATGTTTGGTTTATTCGCGCCAATAGGCAGTACCATCTAGTGTTCTATGGATTAGTTTGTGTCCCCACATCAGTCGTCGCAGCGTTGCTGGATCATTAAAGGTGGTGTATTGGTTGATGATGTCATTAATTTGCATCTCCGTATACCTTTTACCTTTTTCGATTTTTGAAGCAAGTTGCTCTAGCATTAGCAGTTGCTTTTTCTTCTGTCGTTTTCCTGGAAGGCTGGTAAATTTTCCCGCCTCATCTAGATATCCTTCGAGTTGTGATAATGTATCCATACTTTAAAGATAAAAAAATAAGGACAATTTACTTTGATCGAACGCTCCATCTAAGAAGTGGAGCGTTGTCTACCTCCTTGTTTTTCATATAACTCCTTAAAAAGTATGGGTTTGGGATATTCTCTTTTGAATTCATAAAGAAGCACATCAAAAGTGGTGACCAAACCTAGAAGCTTTTGCGATTCGTCTACAACAGGCAGCGCATGAAATTTATTACTAAGGAATATCTCAGCAGCTGTTCCAATCTTATCATTCGCGCTAATTTTGGCGATGTTGGTATTCATGATTTGCTTAACACGAATGGAGGAATAGTTCTCTGGAGCGATTTCGTTTTTCCAAAGATCATAGGTAGTCATTATACCTACTATCTTTTCATTTTCTATTACAGGTAGATGATGCAGAGCGTTATTCATGAACGTTTCTCTGACTTTGCTGAGTAAGTCGTTTGTATCTACAGTGACTACATTTGTAGTCATGATAGTATATACGGGTTCATTTAGCATAATGGAAATGATTTAATATTTTACAATTAACCTCTATCAAGGTATAATATATTAAGCAATACTGTAAAAGCAATATAAAATAATGCTAATTT
>CAYZUW010000110.1:0-11476 GCA_964481325.1 uncultured Saprospiraceae bacterium | reverse complement strand
GTACTATATTCTTTTACTAATACGAACAAACTCTTTACCGCCCATGGCGAAGCTATCGTCTAGATACACTTCAAGCATTTATACTGAGTTTAAGGACCTAGCGGGTTCTGAACCGAGAGCTCTTGCTCGCTTTTATGAGAAGAATCAAAAGCAAATCCAAAACTTAGAGCTCCTTGAATATTTTGACCTACAAGTACTTTATCTACAAGCCATATTCGAACTAGGAAGCTATCATAAACTACTTGGCTATGTTGATGAGCCGATAGAGGCCTCTATAAGACACAATATTATAGAACACGATGGGAAAGATGTTTTTCAGGTTTTGCTTTTTTTGAAAGGAGAAGCTTTTTTTCACACCATGCAATTTGATAAGGCAAGATACATCTTTATGGAGCTACTCCGTATAGACAGTACCAATGAAACTTATAAAGAGTCTCTTGGAAAAACTATGCGAAAAATTGTCCCCAAGGCCATCAAAAATACTAGAGCCCTAAGCATTCTATTTTTCATCATGTCTGCCCTGGTCATAGCTTTCGAAGTATTGGCTGTTAAGCATTTTTTTGATGCCTATATAGGTATTTTTGTGTTTACTAGAAACCTTTTCTTTGCTTTGGGTTGGATCACACTGGTTTTTTCTGAGTTATATCATTATTACAAAGTACAAAACGACGTGGAATCCATCGTTCGCCTCCGAAAACTATCGGACAAGTAGTACACTTCCTAGCCTAGTCAATGGCTGACCACTAGTTAAATCTATCTTGATCAAATAGGAATAAACACCTTGAGGCATATCTCTTAGTCCGCTTCGCCCATTCCACCCTTCTTCTAAGACATTGGTGAAGAAGATTTGCTCCCCATGTCGACTGAATATACTCATCTCATAACTTCTGATTGCCTCAGTATTACCAAACAGAGGTCGAAAAATACTATTGATGCCGTATGGATTGAAGGCGTTGGGTAGCCGTATGATAGGAAAGCCGCTTGTACAAGCCGTATTAGAAGTGATGACTGTAGATTTGGTACTGCCATCGAGTAGGACTCCCTCGGCAATAGCCTCTACATAGTAGCAAGTTTCTAGACCATCAGCAGTCCCACTTTGAGTATAATTATTTTGATTGCCTTCAAAAATTATCCTGTCTACTCCATCGAATACTTCATGAAGTGCATAGTTGATTAAGGATGCTCCAGCATACTCATAATCTGACCACTCTATATCTATGGTGGATTCGGCTACGGGCGCCACATTTAATACGATACTACTTATTTCTTCTGAATCGAAAAGTTTATCGCATACATCAGTGCTCGACACCTGGACGATATAAGCGTCTTCGGAGGTATTATTTACACTTATTGTTTCATTGACTTGAGGAGGAATGCTTCCCGTAACATCTACTGTATTGATATCGAGTCCGGTAGGACCGTTCTGCAGTATGTTGTATTGTACTAGATTGACATTTTCATCCCAGCACCAATCTATTTCAATAGTATTTTCGTCTATCGTCTCCATCCTTGAAAAAAATATTTCATCGAGAAAAAATAGGCCATTGGCTAAATTTATATTAGAATCAGCAAATTCATTATCCTGTTCATTTGTAAAAGCACGAATGAAAAATCCCTGAACATCAGTATTTGATAGAAATTCAATCGTAAATTCTTCTGCATCTAATGGGATAGGGCTAAGCATACTGCTTTGTCCATTGTTATCGATTATCCATAGTTCTTGTTTTTCTATATTTAGATGTCTATTCCATTCAAAGGAGATTTCATTGTTGCAAAAATCTGCTTCATTAGAGAGCAGAATGCTTGAAATAGGGTCTCCAAAGATGCTCTGTATATCGCAATCGTCAGTGGCGGCTATCAAATAGGTAAATGACAATTGATTCGGATTATTAATGCTATCGGTAAATTGAGTATCCGATGTTTCACCTATTAGTTCGAGTCCTGTATCAGTTACAAGAAAGACAGAATTCATTACTACTTCAGGGGAAACGCTAATATCCCAGGAAAGGACTATCTCTCCATTGACTACCGATACAGTTTGCAAAATGGGCAATTCTGGTGGTCGGTTAGAGACTGTATCCGAATTGATTACCTGGGCACCTGGACAATCGAAAATAGGTCTGACAAAATAATATTGAATTTGGATCGACGAGTTTGAGTCAACATAAAAGTCTGCCGTCTCATCCATAATTTGAGTTATAGAACTAAACGGTCCATTTGGATTGGTAGACCTAAAGACTTCATAAGACAAAAAGGGACCACAGCTATTCGATACTGGTGTATAGAAAATGGTATCACTCGTAATACATCTAATGATAGGCGGTTCTACCTGCGCATTCAACTGAATACCCAAGCAAAGGCAAATTACTAGCAAATGCAATAGCTTTATCACTTTATTGAGCGCTTGTATTTATTTTCAAATTCCTCAATAGTATACGTTGTGTACAATTCGTATTCTATGTTGATATCTGTACTTAGTTGCTTCTTGTAATAAACGAGTCCGAGACCCTTGGCGTATATCTCTACCCCAGGAAAACTTGGTTCTAAATAGCCATCATCTATTACGAAGTGCTCAATATTCTCTAGTGTTTTGAAAATAGCACAATCCAAACGCTCCCCTTTATAGGTATATTCGGACATAGCGATGTACTTTCGCTCTCTTTTAAGCGCAAGACTAGTAGCTACTTCTGCACCAGAAATATCCCATTTTACACCCATTTTAAACGTTTTTGTACTGTCTGCAAAGTGGATTGGGAAGGTGTTTCTTTCTAGGATTTCTACTGTTATGGGCTTTTGCTTACCCAATGTATCCGTTTCGTAAAGGATGAAATCTGCCAAGAACATAGCGTTTTCCTTTTCTATCTCTCGAATGAATTGTTGCACTTCAAAACGACTATCATAGTAATTGCCTGTAAAATGCAGTTCGTCATCTACCTTATGGGTACTATAATACCAGTAATCAACGGGCAAAGAATCATTATTTACGGGACGATACTCATAAATTCTGCCTTCTTGTAGTTCGTTTACAGGGTAATAATAGGCCATAAAGTCTCTTGCTTTATAGCCTTCTTGGTTGTCTACTTGGCATGAAGAAAAAAAGCAGATAGTGCAAAGTAAAACACCAGTTAAGATCAAGAAAATGTCGATTTTGACACGTTTCATAGTTTGAGACATAAATTAACAATTAGATACTTGATAAACACCCTTATAGGTCTTATATTCCACCCAGAAATGACCTCCTCTGATTGCTTACCAATGAAAAAACAGCCAAGATGGCAAAATGGTCTTTAAACGACAGCTTAAATTAAAAATAAGTACTTGTTTTTAACCTAAAATCAACGATTTTGCGTTATATATTTAGATAGCGGAAGCGTAAATTCAATAAGAATGGCGAAAGTAATGGACAATTATCAGCTTTTAATGAATAAGCTGGATCAATTTATAAGAAAATACTATGTAAATCAGCTGATTAGAGGGACTCTCTATGCGACAGGTCTGATATTACTGCTCTTCATTTTGTTCAATGTAGCAGAGTATTATTATTATTTCAGCGTTGGCGTACGTAAAACCCTTTTCTATTCCTTTATTGGTGTTAGTTCTGCATCTTTGATAGGATGGATACTAATTCCTATGTTGAAGTACTTCCAACTTGGAAAAACCATCTCTCATGATCAAGCGGCCAGCATCATAGGCGATCACTTCCCAAATGTAAAAGATAAACTATTAAATATACTTCAACTCAAAGCCCAGTCTACCAATTCTTCAGACAAAGCTTTACTCATGGCGAGTATCAATCAAAAGAGCGAAGAAATAAAGCCCGTTCCCTTTAAAGGCGCAATTGACTTAAAGAAGAATAAGCAACACTTTCTTCGATATGCTTTATTGCCGATGTTATTGTTTTTTATTCTTCTTTTCGGTGCACCAAGTATATTTAAAGAGGGGTCAAATAGATTAATAAACAATAGTGAAGTTTTTGAACGTGCAGCACCTTTTCATTTCACAGTAGACAAAAAAGATTTAACGGTAGTCCAGTTTGACGATTACCCTCTTACAGTGAAAGTGGATGGAGAGGTTTTACCCAATGATGTGTTTATTGAATTAGACGGCTACAAATATAGATTGAATAAAGAAAATGCCAACACCTTCACTTATCTTTTTAGCAATGTGCAAAAAGATATGAAGTTCAACTTATCTGCATCTACAGTCAATTCAGAAACCTATGATTTGAATGTATTGCTCAAGCCAAACATTACAGGCTTTGATGTCAAGATGGACTATCCAAATTATATAGGCAGAACGGATGAAACGATTTCGAATATCGGTGACTTTGTTGTTCCTATGGGCACAAATCTAAATTGGATGTTCAATTCCCTAAATACGGATGATATCTCTATTCAATTTTCTGATAGATTAGAAATGGTAAAAGCAAATAGAAATGACGAGACGCGATACTCGTATAAGAAAAAAGCGCTCGCTGATCAAACCTACAAATTGTTTGTAAGTAATAAGGATCTTCCAAATGCAGATTCTATTGCGTATTCGATATCTGTGATTCCAGATTTACATCCTAACATCAAGGTTGAAAAATTTGTAGATAGCACAGATACAAAAATGCTATACTTCGTGGGTGATGCATCTGATGATTATGGCCTGACCAGTTTGGCCTTTCACTATCAAGTGAAATCTGAAAACGGCGCTAGTCAGCCGCTACAATCTACGACTTTGCCAAAACCAGAGAACAAGCAAGCACAATTTGATCATGTTTGGGATATCAACGAACTTTCTTTAAAGCCAGGAGATGAATTGACCTATTACTTTGAAGTATATGACAACGATGGGGTCAATGGACGGAAGAGTGCAAAAACGAATTTGATGAAATTCGAATTGCCTTCTTTGGAGGAGATTGATGAGAAGACAGATCAAAACAATGATGAGATCAAGAAAAATCTAGAAGAGGCGAAGAAGGAAGCTAAAAAGATTCAAGAAGACTTCAAAAAACTTAGAGAAGAAACGCTGCAGAAAAAGGAAATGGATTGGCAGACGAAGAAGGAGATGGAGAAGCTGCTAGAAAGACAAGAAGAATTGCAGAAGCAAATCGAAGACGCTAAGAAAGACTTCGAAGAAAACTTGAAGAACCAAGAAGAATTTACTAAAACGGATGAGGAGATTCAGGAAAAGCAAGAGAAGATTCAAGAGATGTTTGAAGAAGTGATGAGTGATGAAATGAAAGAGCTGATGCAGCAAATTCAGGAACTCATGGAAGAAATGAATAAAGAAGAGGCGCTAGAGAAAATGGAGGAAATGGAAGTGAACGATGAAGAGTTGAATATGGAGTTAGATCGTATGCTCGAATTATTCAAAAAGTTGGAAGTAGAGAATGAGATGGAAAAGGCGATCGAAAAGCTTGAAGAGCTTGCAGAGGAAGAGGAGCAATTAGCAGAGGATACTGAAAATCAGACTAAGCCTCAAGAAGAACTAGAAAAAGAGCAAGAAAGAATAGAAGAAGAACTCGAAAAGCTTCAGGAGGACATGAAAGAAATGGAAGAGAAGAATGAACAGTTGGAGAGTCCAATGGATATGGAAGGTCAAGAAGAAGAGATGGAAGAGATTCAAGAAGAGGTAGATGAGGCTCAAGAGGAAATGCAGAAGCAAGACAGTAAAAAGGCTTCTGATAAGCAGAAGTCAGCGGCATCAAAAATGAAAAAAGCAGCTGAAAAGATGGCCGCTCAAATGCAGTCTAGCGAAGAAGAACAAATGGAAGAAGATATGGCCGCATTACGTCAGCTACTAGAAAACCTAGTTACGCTTTCATTTGACCAAGAGGGCTTGATGGATGAAGTAAATATCGCGAACACCAACACGCCACACTATGTAGACCTTGTACAGGACCAATTTGGTTTGAAGGACGACTTCAAGTTGGTAGAAGATAGCTTGTTTGCTTTAAGTAAGCGTGTATTTCAGATAGAATCATTTGTCCTAGAAAAGGTGACGGAGATTAAAACCAGTATGAAGAAGAGTACGGATGAGCTTGAAGATCGCAAAAAACCACAGGCTACAGAGCAACAGCAGAAGTCTATGAAGAGTCTCAATGATTTAGCGGTAATGCTAGATGAAATCATGCAGCAGATGCAGCAAGATATGGCCGATGGCAATGCCAACTGTAAAAATCCTGGCAATAAACCTGGAGGAAAGCCAGGTGGTGGTGCTCCAAAGGATAAGATGGGAGAAGGGCAAAAAGGTCTCAACGATATGCTCCAAAAAATGAAAGACGGTAAAGGCCAAGGCACATCAAAAGAGTTTGCAGAGATGATGCAAAGACAAAACGCCCTGCGTAAAGCCTTAGAAGAAAAGAGAAAGGAAGCTCAAGAAAGTGGTCAAGGAAAAGATGTAGGGAAAGAACTACAAGACATCATCGACGGTATGAATAAGACAGAAGAAGACTTGGCCAATAAAAGGTTGACCAATGAAACCCTCAAGAGACAGCAAGATATACTCACTCGATTATTAAAGCACGAAAAGGCACAACAAGAAAGAGAATATGATAATAAGCGTAAAGCAGAAGTAGCTCAGCAAAAGGAAAGAAAGATACCACCAGCTATCGAAGAGTATATTAAGAAGCGGGAGGCTGAAATAGACGTTTTCAAAAGCGTATCTCCTGCTTTAAAACCCTATTATAAATACCTAGTGGAAGAGTATTTCAAAGAGTTAAAAACGAAGTAATAAGTTAACATTAAAGAAAGTTCCGATACGTATCGGAACTTTTTTTAATTGGCCTTAGTTATCTTTGTGGACAAACGTGAAAATATGGAAGACCAACCAATTTCTTTAGCACTAGAATCAAATCCTGAGAACGTAAAGGAAATCCAACCTTACGTGGATCGGATAGTGCAGAAGTATCAGATTGGCAGCGATTTATACGGTAATATCCTTATTTCACTCACTGAAGCCATCACCAATGCGATCGTGCATGGCAATCAAGCAGACCAGAACAAAAAAGTCTTGGTCAATTCCAAATTTGACCACAATCAGATCAGAGTACAAATCCAAGACGAAGGAGAAGGTTTTGACTATGAAGATGTGCCAGATCCTACAGATCCTATGAATATACTCACACTCAATGGTAGAGGTGTATTCTTAATGCACCAGCTATCTGATGGTGTAGAGTTCTCCAACAATGGTAGCACTGTAGAAATGAAGTTCAAGCTCTAAGCGCTATACAATGGACTGGATACCTAGCGATGAAGAAGCAGTACCGCAGATTTTATTTCATATCCAACAAATAGATTTTCAGCTAGCAGACGAATCCATCTACCAAAATTGGATAGAGCAGATATTGACTAAGGAAAGCCATCAACACTCCGAAATCAATTTTATCTTTTGCGACGACGCCTACCTTTTGGAAAAGAATCAAACCTTTCTCCAGCATGATACTTATACAGATATCATCACCTTTGAGTACAGTAAGACACCCATCAGCGGAGATATTTTCATTAGCATCGAGCGCGTCAGAGAAAACGCACAAGAGCGTAACCTACCTTTCGAGACAGAACTGCATCGAGTCATGGCCCACGGTATCCTTCACCTTTGCGGATATGGAGACAAAAAAGAAGAAGAGGTAAAAGTCATGCGCGCTAAGGAAGAGGCCTGTATGCAGCTCATGAAGTAGCTCAAAGTAAACGGATTCTCTGTCAGTAACAGCAAAAGGAGAAACAACTCTATCTCCAAAATTAGTAAAACAAACTGGCTACAAATAGGTTGTTTAGACGAATACTAAAGAGTGAGTCCACTCCGAAAACTCACGAAACCGCAAAATGTCTCTTTGGGGATATTTTCCATTTTTTGCAATCCGCTAATTTCCGGAGTAGACTCAATAGTCGTTTTTGAAAAACGCAGCTGATATATCCTTAAGTTAATCGCGACATAGTAAGCCTTACCTTGATAATTAATCAAAATAAAAAATATAAATTATGAATTCAATTTTCAACATTTGGAAGACTAGTAGATCTCACTATTTAGATGCGCTAAATGAATGTTCCGTGGAGCAATTAAATACCACACCTGATCATTTAAATAATAATATTATTTGGAACATAGGGCACGCGATAGCTATTCAGCAAGTCTTAATTTATAAGAGAGCAGGACTCGATATGAATATTTCAGACGATTTTTATCAACTGTATAAATCGGGTACAAAGCCTGAAAGAGTAATTACGGAAACGGAGATTAAAGAAATGAAATCCTTATTAGAATCTACAATAAGCACCACAGAGGAAGATTTTAAGGCAGGAAAATTTAAATCTTATGATGGGCTGACAACAAGTACTCGCTTTGAAATTAATTCTGTAGAGACATCATTTCAGTTTAATAATTATCACGAAGGTCTACACCTCGGAGCTATTATAGGTATTAGAAAGAAACTCTAGCCAGAAGAAGATAGCATTCAAAAACGCCTTGCAAGCTGGCAAGGCGTTTTTGCTTAATAGCTATAAGAGTAAATTATACGAGGATTTACCAACTACGCTATAAAATTTCCCAAGACCTCCCTATAAATTCCGACAAAGGTCTCCCCTACACTATCATAACTATATCGCGAACTAGCCTGTGCTTGTATAGCGGAAGGGTGATACGAAGCTAAATTGTCCATCACCTGAATCAAGTTATCTAGAAGGCCTGCTTCATCCCTAGCTTGCACAATCAAGCCGTTGTGTTCATTGATCATTTCTCTCGTGCCACCAACATCAGAGCCCACGACTACCATGCCCATACAATGTGCTTCCGCGACTACACAAGGTAGATTTTCATAATTGCTAAACAGTACAAAAATATGATGTGCCTTCATCAAACTAGCAATCTCCTCAGTAGCAATCTCTGGAAGTATGTTCAAGTGGTCAGGAGAAATACCGAGCTCTGAAATAGTATCGCTATACATATCACCAAACTTATTGCCGACCATGGTGACCTCAAAGTCAGTCCGCATTCCTTGCATCTTCGACAAGACACGCAGGATGCCAGAGATGTTTTTGTGTTCCTCTTTAAAGGTGGAGACATGCAATATTTTTATGGGCGGAAAGCTCGCTTTTTTTTCAAAAACAAAGGTGTCCACATCTACTACATTAGGTACAATGTGAAAAGGACCTTCAAAACCAAAATTCATAAAAGCCTGTTGCAAGTCTTCAGAGACAGGGCAAAAGACAGCCGTTTGTGCTCCGATTTTTTTTATAAAATGTCTTTCTATAGGAGTGAATTGGTATGGGTTGATAGGCAACCAAGCGGTCCAGTTTTCGGAAAGCACGAAAGGGATGTTGTACTTCTCTTTTAGTTCCAATGCGAACAGCCCCGCAGGATATATGATATTGAGATGCGTGATGTCGACCTCCCCCCACTCCTTGCGAATATGCGCATAGCCCCGACGATGCGCTTCCAGATACAGTCGATATTTTTTATCTGGCCGCCACTTTTTCGATTTGGGGTAATACACGATGACTTCATACACCCCCTCCACGTTCTGAGCACTGATTTCGAAGTCGATTGCCTGCGGATCGGAAATGACATGCAGACTAGCTACATTTGCTTTCCTAGCGACGGCTTGCGCATGTTTTTGCACAAAATTTCCATTCTTAGGTAGCACCCTATTGGGATACCAAGAAGACAAAAAAAGGACGCTTATCTGATCACTAGGATTCATGCAACAAAGCTACTAAAATAGGGCTAGCTGAGGGCACCCCCAAATCATAAAAATCCCGTACCTTGGAGTTTTTACTCAACGGAAAGTAGTTTGGGACTTTTCTGCTCTTTCTTTTAGCCACTATCTGCGTTGTGAATACTCGCTGATGCTAAGGCATCGCGTGGCACTTTCCCCCGCAAGCGGTTCACTACGTTGAAAATATTCACTGAATATTTTCTGCGGGGCACCACTTCGTTCACGCCTTGATATTGACCAAAATAAATTCGCATAAATTGTCTCAAACCACTTTCCGTTGAGTTACTAAATTCTAAGAAATGTTTTCGAAATCAACTTATGTGGCGCGCAGAAAATCCTTGCGCAAAAAACTTGATGGTGGCCTTTTGCTCTTTATGGGAAATGGGAATGTAGGGAGGAACTATACGGACAATACGTATCACTTTAGGCAGGATAGCACCTTTCTTTACTTTTTTGGATTGGACCAGGAGGACTTGTGTGCGGTGATGGATTTGGATGAAGGAAAGGATATCATATTTGGCGATGAGTTGAGTGTGGAATATGTCGTGTGGATGGGTGCGCAAAAGTCTATCAAGGATAAAGCGAGTGAGGTCGGTGTAATGGATACACAGCCAAAGGAGAATGTGCAAGCCTATATAAAGCGTACGATGAAGGAGGGAAGAAAAATACACCTATTGCCACCCTATCGAAATGCGAATAAAATATACCTGTCAGAGCTATTAGAGACTTCAATACAAGGCCTAGATGAATACGTGTCCAATGACTTTATAGATGGAGTGATTGCGCAGCGGTTAATAAAAGAGGAGGAAGAAATAGTAGAGATGGAGAAGGCTTTGGCCACTACTCGGAACATGCATCTAGCTGCTATGCAACATGCGAAGCCAGGACTCAAGGAGTATGACCTCACGGCACAAGTACACGCTCAAGCACTCGCAGGCGGTGGAGACCTGGCTTACCCTATCATATTGACCGTCGATGGACAGACCTTGCACAATCATTATCATGGTAATGAACTAAAATCGGGCGACATGGTTTTGGGTGATTTTGGTGCTGAAACAGCTATGCATTATGCAGGAGATATCACGAGAACTTTTCCAGTTGATGGTCTATTTACAGAGAAGCAGAAGGCGATATATGAGATTGTATTGAAAGCAGAAAAAGAGGTCATCGCAGCACTCAAGCCTGGGATTAAATATCTGGATATGCACTTATTTGCGGCACGTATCATCCTTGAGGGGCTCAAAGAATTAGGCTTAGTCAAAGGAGACATCGATGCAGCCATCGAGGCAGGTGCCTATGGCTTGTTTTTTCCACACGGATTGGGTCATATGATTGGTTTAGATGTGCATGATATGGAAGACCTGGGTGAAAACAGAGTGGGCTATCGGGATGGATTAGAAAGAAGCAGTTTGTTTGGTTTGCGCTCCTTACGTCTAGCCAAAGAATTGGAAGTAGGCCATGTCATTACTGTTGAACCTGGGATATACTTCATCCCAGAGTTGATAGCGCAGTGGGAGCAAGAAGGGAGATTTGCGGAGTATATAAATTACAAAAAGGTGAAAAATTACCTTGATTTTAGTGGGATTCGAATAGAGGATAATTGTTTGATAGAAGCCACTGGAGCACGTGTTCTAGGGCCATATATCCCTAAAGAAGTGGTAGAGATAGAAGAAATTAGGTCAAAAAAGCTAAGTGAATTGCAGTAATCTATGGGTCGCTTGTAAATTTTAAATCGCTGACAACTAGAATGTTATGATTATTCAACTAGGTTGTATA
>CAYZUW010000109.1:0-11493 GCA_964481325.1 uncultured Saprospiraceae bacterium | reverse complement strand
GTATCATATTGGTTAAGATTCGTATGAGTTATATATTTGCGCTGACAAATATATGACACTTTAAAAGGTCATAAAATCATTGTCTACAAACTACATAACAGATGATTAAAAAGTCATTATTTTTCAAGTATATTCTCCTTTTAGTTTTAGGGCTATCATTCTATTCTACGCATGCGGCAAGCAAGGAAGATGGAAAGGCATTGTTCAAGCAATATTGTGCGCAATGCCACAATAAGAACATGAAAGATAAGCTAACAGGGCCAGCCTTAGGTGCAGTGGAAGAGAGATGGGAAGGAAGAGAAGAATTGCTTTATGCTTGGATTCGGAATTCTCAAGAAGTCATAGCATCAGGAGACCCGTATGCCGTGGCATTATATAATGAGTACCAAAAAAGTGTGATGAATCCTTTCACATTTTTGGAAGATGATCAAATAGAGTCTATTTTAATATATGTAAACTGTATGTATGATGGATCATGTGATCCTAAAGCCCTTGCAGCTGCCACAGGAGCAGGACCAGTAGGAAGTGGTTTTGCCGAGGAAGAATCAAACAATAATTTCCTTTATATATCCCTATTTGTGATTTTGGGTCTTTTGGCTTTGGTATTGGCAAGAATAACTGCCAATCTAAATTACCTTGCCAAGGTAAAAGAAGGGAATGCACCTGCTACAAGAGGTACCTTAGCAGATATCCTTACTTCTAAAGGAGTGGTTGGATTTTTGGTATTTGCCTTGATTGTATTTGCGGGGTATACCACTATTAATAACGCAATTGATTTAAATAGACAACAAAGTTACGCACCAGATCAACCTATCAAGTTCTCACACGCTATGCATGCTGGCACACAAAAGATTGATTGCCAGTATTGTCACGATGGTGCTCGTAGATCAAAGCATTCTGTGATACCTGCGGCTAATACCTGTATGAACTGTCATAAAGCCATCAAGAAAGGAAGCAACTATGGTACTGCTGAGCTTTCAAAGATATATGCATCTGTAGGCTACAATCCTAATAATGACACATATATGGATGAAAAGACTAGGATGAATAATGACTCTGTGAAAGCCGTTTTCACCAAATGGATTTCATCCAACTTCAAAGCAGATAATGGCATGAAAGAGGAAGATGAACTAAAAGAATCTGGTCAGCGTGAAGTAAATGAGCAAATCAATGGTATCGTAAGCTCCTTGACTAGCGATACTAAGGAGTCTATATATGGTCCTATTCCTTGGGTAAGAATTCACAACCTACCTGATCACGTATATTTTAATCACAAGCAACATGTTACAGTCGGGCAAGTAGAGTGTCAAGAATGTCATGGAAAGGTAGAAGAAATGGAAGTGGTCTATCAGCATTCTCCTTTGTCAATGGGTTGGTGTATCAACTGTCATAGAAAGACAGACGTGAAATTTGCAGATAATGAATACTACGAGGCATATGAAAACTATCACGAGCAAATACGTGCTGGAGATAGAGAGTCCGTAACGGTTGAAGAGATTGGAGGACTTGAGTGTCAAAAGTGTCACTACTAATAAAGAATAATACAATTTAAGCATATAATCATATCGATATTATGAAGAACCACCAGGATACTACTTGGATAGGAATTACCGATAAAAACAATGACCCTGAAATGCAGGAAGTCTCACAAGATGAGTTTGTGGGATTACCAATTGCAGAGGCTGTCTCTAATGAGAAGATCATTGAAAATGCTTCCGCTAACAGGAGAGATTTTTTAAAGTATTTAGGCTTTGGTCTAGGTGCAGCAACTATCGCAAGTTGTGAAACACCTGTTCGAAATGCTATTCCTTATGTAGTAAAGCCAGATGCCATCGTACCCGGTGTAGCATCTTATTATGCTTCTACTATAGTAAACGGAGGGGATTACTGCCCAGTTCTTGTGAAAACGAGAGAAGGTAGACCTATCAAGATAGAAGGAAATCCGATGTCTAGCATCACCAAAGGAGGTACTTCAGCAAGAGCTCAGGCTAGTGTTTTGAGTCTGTATGATTCCGAACGAATCAAGTCCGCAGGTACTATCGTAGACGGTGTTTGGACGAAAGGAAAATGGGCTGATATAGATAAGGCTGTTGCAGGTAAGTTGAGTGCAGGAGCTAATATCCGCATCGTATGTAACACGGTAATGAGCCCTACTACTAAAAAAGTATTCAATGAATTTAAAGGTTCATTTCCAAATACAAAAGTAGTTACTTATGATCCGATTTCTTCTTCTGCTATGCTTCAAGCGAATCAGGAGAATTTTGGTGAAGCCGTTGTTCCAAATTATCACTTTGATAAGGCGCAAGTAATAGTAAGTTTCGGAGCTGACTTTTTGGGGACATGGATTTCTCCAGTAGAGTATTCAGCACAATACATTAAAAATAGAAACGTAAGTAAGGGATCTGGTGCTACCATGTCAAGACACGTACAGGTAGAAAGTGGGATGTCAATGACGGGGTCAAATGCGGATAACCGTATCATGATCAAACCATCAGAACAAGGAGCAGCAATTGCTACTTTACTTCAAAACTTAGGAGGAGGTTCTTCTCCTTATAAAGTAAACGCAAAAGCGGCTAAGGCATTGAAAAACTTAGCAGCTGAGTTACAAGCTAATCCAGGTAGATGCTTAGTAGTATCTAATTCTAATAACAAGGCAGAGCAAATCTTGGTGAACAAGATAAACGATATGCTAGGTTCTTATGGTTCTACTATTGATTTTGGAGCAGTTTCTTACCAGAGACAAGGAATAGATGCAGAGATACAAGGATTGATCGCTGAGATGCAGAATGGTGCTGTAGATGCTGTATTATTTTGGAATGCTAATCCAGCATACGATCTTCCTAATAGCGATAAATTTATCAGCGCATTGGCAAAGATTAAAACTAAAGTAAGCTTTGGTTTAACAATGGATGAAACTGCATCATTGTGTGACTATACCATGCCTACGCACCATAACCTAGAAGCTTGGGGTGATGTTGAAGCTAAAAGAGGACAATATTCTCTTATTCAGCCAACTATCTCACCTTTATACAATACAAGACAAGCAGAATGTTCACTTCTTATGCTTGCCAATAGTCCTAATCTAAATAAGAATGCCGATAGACCATATTATGAGTACTTGAAGCAGTCTTGGGGCGCGATGGCTACTAATGCTGGCTTTAGTTCTGGAAGAGGATTTTGGGATGAAGCCTTGAGTAACGGAGTATACAGTACTTCAGTGGGATCTACTGCTTTAGGTGGAGTGGTTGCAGGTTCAGGCGCTATTACCAAGCCATCTGGTTCAGAATTTGAAATTAGTCTTTATGAGACAGTAAGTATCGGAAACGGTCAATACGCCAACAATCCTTGGTTGTTAGAAATGCCAGATCCTGTGATGAGAACAGTATGGGGAAACTACCTAGCAGTACCAATTTCTTGGAATGAATCACAAGGACGATTCAATGGATTTAAAGGCGTTGGTAGAAAAGTTGTAAAAGGAATTGCAGATAAGTTGACGGTATCTCATAATGGAGCGGATCAAACGTATTCTACAGTACCACAATTCGGTCAAATGGACGGTACTGCTTCTATTGGATTAGGATTTGGTAGAACGAAAGTGGGTAAAGCTGGAAAGAACGTAGGACATAATGTCTTCCCTTGGTGTACTATAGATTCAGATGGTAACACGCAGTATTTTACAACGGGTGCTCAGGTATCTAATATCGTAGGAGAAGATAAAGAATTTGGTTGTGTACAGTATCACCATACTTATGGTGTAACGGGTTCTTATGAAGGTAAGAAAGTGAATGTCGATGAAGTAGATATTGTACCAGTTGGTAAAGGATACCAAGGAGGTATTACAGATAGAACAGTCGTATTTAGAGACAGCCTTTCTAATATGGATGCCTTATTAGCAACCATGAAGAAGAAGCAAAAAGTAGCTGATCACTTGAATGAGGCAACGCTATATCCATTTGACGAATACAGCGAGGAGTTGTATAGCCAAGGGCATCACTGGGGTATGCACATTGACTTGAACGCATGTACAGGATGTAGTGCTTGTACTGTAGCCTGTATGGCAGAGAACAATGTCCCAGTAGTAGGTAACAGAGAGGTATCTCGTCACCACGAAATGACTTGGTTGAGAATAGATAGATACTACTACGGTGAGGCTGAAAACCCAAATGTAGTATACCAACCTGTAATGTGCCAACACTGTGATAATGCACCTTGTGAAAATGTATGTCCAGTGAACGCGACCAATCACAGTAGTGAAGGGCTGAATCAGATGGCATATAACAGATGCGTGGGTACAAGATACTGCGCGAATAACTGCCCTTACAAAGTAAGAAGATTTAACTGGTTAGATTATACAAGTGCTGATTTGTTTGGTGGAAACCAAAATGCCATCAACAATGAAGATCCGGCATACTATACAGACAATATAGTTAGAATGGTGCTTAACCCAGATGTAACAGTGCGTTCAAGAGGGGTTATCGAGAAATGTAGTTTCTGTACACAGAGATTGCAGCAAGGTAAATTGACAGCTAAGGCAGAAGGTAGAAGACTGAGGGATGTGGATGTGAAGACAGCTTGTCAGACGGCTTGCCCTACAGGAGCGATTACTTTTGGAGATAGAAATAATAAGAAAGGAGAGTTGAGCTCTAAAATTAAATCTCCACTAGTATTTAGAATGCTAGATGAGACGAATACACAATCTTCTGTTTTTTATCAGGCGAGAGTGAATAATAAGAATGAAAAATTAGACGCCTAAATATTTAGGTAAAAGATAAAAATTAAATACTGAGTAAATGAGCCACGCAGTAGTATCCCCAATACGGGAACCATTAATAACGGGAAACAAAACGTATCATCAGATTACTGAAGATTTGTGTGCCCCAACTGAAAAAGCACCAGGTGGAGCATGGTTAATTGCCTTTATGCTTGCCCTGACGTGTATGACCTTCGGTGTGTTTTGCATCCTTTGGACAATATGGTTTGGGATAGGATCTTGGAATCTGAATAGAACCATTGGATGGGGATGGGATATTACCAACTTCGTTTGGTGGATCGGAATTGGTCATGCAGGTACTTTGATTTCTGCGATTCTTTTACTTTTTAGACAGAAGTGGAGAACAGGGGTAAACAGAGCAGCAGAGGCGATGACAATATTTGCCGTGATGTGTGCCGCTTTATTCCCAGGTATACACGTAGGTAGAATGTGGGTAGTATTTTTCTTCTTCCCATATCCAAATACAAGAGGTCCATTATGGGTGAACTTTAACTCACCGCTATTATGGGATTTGTTTGCCATCTCTACATACTTCACCGTATCTCTATTATTCTGGTACACAGGTTTGGTTCCAGATTTTGCAACCGTAAGAGATAGAGCAAAAGGTATAAGAAAGAAAATTTACGGCTTCCTTTCCTTTGGATGGACGGGATCAGCAAAACACTGGCAAAGATGGGAATCTCTTTCCTTGATTTTGGCAGGGATTGCAACGCCTTTGGTACTTTCTGTACACACCATAGTAAGTTTTGATTTCGCCACTTCAGTAATACCAGGATGGCATACGACTATATTTCCTCCATACTTTGTAGCTGGAGCGATATTCTCTGGATTTGCCATGGTACTTACGCTGATGTTAATCACGAGAAAAGTACTACACTTAGAGGACTATATAACTATAGAGCATATAGAGTCGATGAATAAGGTAATCTTGGCTACAGGTTCAATAGTTGGGGTAGCTTATTTGACAGAGTTATTTGTGGCTTGGTATTCTCAGTATCCTTATGAGCAGTTTGCCTTTTTCAACAGAGCCCTTGGGCCATACTATTGGTCTTACTGGGGGATGATGGCTTGTAATGTGATTACGCCACAGTTGTTCTGGTCAAGAAAAATGAGGAGATCTATATTCTGGACATTCCTATTATCTATTGTGGTAAACATAGGTATGTGGTTTGAAAGATTCGTTATTATAGCTACTACTTTGGCAAGAGATTATTTGCCATCAAGTTGGTCATACTATGTACCGACCTGGGTAGAGATAGGAATCTTTATTGGAACTATAGGAATATTCTTTGTCCTCTATTTACTCTTTACAAGAGTTGCTCCAGTGGTTGCTATCGCTGAAATCAAATCGATTTTGAAGACGGGTGGAAACCAATATGTTGGACCAAATGCTACACACCATCACAATCACTCTCACGGTGACCATGGCGTACAACATGCTTTCCAAAAAGGAAATGACCATGGAACGAGTCATGATGCTGCACTCGCAGCTGCTCCAATAGCTCCTATAGTAACTGAAGCGCCTGCAGTAGAAAAAGAAGAGATAAAGGAAGGAGAAAAAGTCCAAGAGACTTCTAAAGATTTTGACGCAGCTGGAAACTTCATTGGTAAGAAGGATGATTTGACCAAAGTGGAAGGAATAGGTAAAAAAGTGCAAGAGCATTTAAATAATGCTGGCATTTTCACCTGGGCTCAATTAGCATCTACAGAAGTAAGCAAGATAAAAAATATCCTTGATGCGCAAGGTGGCGTATACTCGAGAATGGTACCTGGAACATGGCCTGAGCAAGCGAAAATGGCGCATGAAGGAAGGTGGGATGAATTGAAGAAATGGCAAGATGAATTAGACGGCGGTAAATAGAAGTTTCTAATTACCTAACAAAATTGAAAATAGTTTAAAACCTATATATAAAATGGCATCAGCAAATAAAGAAGTACTATTTGGATTGTATGACGACGAGGAAATCTTGTTGACAGCAGTACAACGCGCCAAGGATGACCACTTGGATATTATGGATGTTTATAGTCCATTTCCTGTACATGGTTTAGATCCAATTATGGGGCTTAAAGAATCAAGGCTACACCAAGCAGGATTCATTTATGGATCAATGGGAACGCTTACTGCATTCTTATTTATGTCTTGGGTATTTACAAGAGATTGGCCAGTGATATTTGGGGGTAAGCCATATTGGTCAGTACCTGCTTTCATACCAATTACTTTCGAGTTGACGGTATTGTTTTGTGCGATTGGAATGGTAGTTACCTTTTACACCATTTGTGGATTAGGCCCTGGAGTGGAAGCTAAAACATTAGATGACAGAATTACAGATGATAAGTTCTGTATCGCATTTGATACAGTAGGTCAGTCATCAAGTGAGATAGATAAATTGAAAAGCTTTTTCTCAAGCACAGGCGCATCAGAAGTAAAAACCAAAGTACTCTAGTAAAACTAGTGACGCTAAATTAAAGAAAATGAAGAATTTTATATTGGCTTTATGTATTTGTAGTATTCTCTTGTTGAGCTCTTGCTCTCATGCAGATAGAAATAATACAGGGACCGAATACATGCCTGACATGTTTCACTCAATAGCTTATGAAGCTAACTTGAATGATTATTACTATTATAATACTTGGGATTCTGAAGCAGAATACACAAAACTGGCACAGCCTAGAGAACCTGTAGCAGGAACTATAGCTAGGGGGTATGCAGCGCCAATAGATAAAAAGTATGTCGATGGTTCAGTGAGTACTAATGCGATTGCTATTCCTGTAAATGGATCTGTACCTTATTACTATAATGATACAGAAGAGGAGAGAACGCGGGCAATAAATGAAATCATTAATAATCCTTTCCCAATTTCTGCTGCTGGACTCAAATCTGGTGAAGAGTTGTACAATACTTTTTGTGCTATTTGCCACGGGAAGAAAGGAGATGGTAATGGTTGGTTAGTCGATGAGGCAAACTTGTCTGCGGCCTATCCAGCACAGCCTGCTAATTTCTTGGATGCTACTTTTAAGTCAGCTGGGGACTCTAATGGTAGATACTATCATTCTATTATGTATGGTAAGAATGTTATGGGTGGATATGCAGATAAAATTTCTTATGAAGAAAGATGGAATGTGATTCACTGGATACGTGCCCTTCAAGCAAAAGCTGATGGAAAAGAATACAATGAGAAATTTAATACGCTCAATAATATTGATACGCCAATGGCGTCTTACAAGCCTGTAGCTAAGTTACATGATAAGATGGCAGATGGAGATCACGGCGAAATGCATCATGATGATGGACATAGTCATGACGAGGGGCATGGTCACGATGGAGGACATCATGATAATGATCATGGACATTAATTTCAGATAGTTAGAAAGAATACACAATTAAAAAAAATATACTCAGCTGATGGTTGATTTTACGATAACAGGAAAAGAAAGAATGACTTTATTTGCTTTTATGGCATTAGGGGTTGTTTGTATGATTGCTACTTTCTTTTGGGGAGACCCAGCAGATATCAGTGGACATCACACTCGCTTTTGGGCGAATTTGTTACACAATTCTGTATTCTTCACAGGTATTGCTTTTACTGCTTTATTTGTAACATGTGCTTTTACCACTGCATATGCAGGTTGGTTTACCATTCTAAAAAGAGTTTGGGAAGCATTCTATTTGTTCATTGGAGTCGGCTTGATACTGATGACCATTTTCGGGGTAGCTACATTCCTAGGTATGCATGATTTGTATCATTGGAATATGGAAGGTATAACAGACCCTGCCAGCCCAGTATACGATGAACTACTAGCAGGTAAAAAAGGATTCTTGAATAAAAACGTATTCTTATTTGGTACAATAGCTGTTTTAGCAACATGGTATTTCTTTGCGACAAAGTTACGATCAATATCTATAGCTGAAGATAAAGGTGGATCTAAAGGTGACTTTAGCTATCACTATAATATAAGATGGTGGGCAGCATTATTCTTGCCTATCGCAGCATTCACAAGTGCAGCCATGATTTGGCAGTGGGTGATGTCTATTGATTCACACTGGTATTCTACCATGTTTGCTTGGTATGCTACCGCTAGTTGGTTTGTATCATGCTTGGCTTTGACTATTCTACTTTTGATATATATGAAGTCGAGAGGCTACATGGAATACATCACTGGTGAGCACCTACATGATTTAGGAAAGTACTTATTCGCATTTAGTATTTTCTGGACATACTTATGGTTCTCTCAATACATGCTTATATGGTATGCAAATGTTGGGGAGGAAACAATTTACTTTAGAACAAGAGTAGATCAATATCCAGTCTTATTCTATGTCAATATAGTAATCAATTTCTTGTTACCGTTTTTCGTATTGATGAGAAACTCTACTAAGCGTAAATATGGAACCTTGATTTTTGTATGCGTTCTTGTTCTTTTTGGTCACTGGTGGGATTTCTTCCAAATGATGAGACCTGGTATTTTACATACGGCACACGAAGTACATGCATCGCATGAAGGAGGACATGGCGCACATGATACCAAGGATGTTTCAGGACATGGACACGATGACCACGCTGGACATGGCCATGATGCGGCACATGGAGATGATCACGGAGATGCAGGACATGGTGGCGGTCATGGAGATGAAGCGCACGGACATGACGATCATGGCGGACATGGTCACGGTGATCACAGTCATTTTGTGAGTGGATTTACTTTACCTGGATTTTTGGATTTAGGGACTATGCTAGGATTTTTAGCATTCTTTTTATGGTTTGTTATGGGAAGAATGGCGAGCACAAGTCTTGAGCCTGCTAATGATCCATTTTTGGAAGAAAGTATGCATCATCATACATAGACAAGACGTTGTAAGGATGTTGTTAAATAACGAAGCAATTATTAATATTAATAAGAAGCATTTAATTTAAGATAAATGGGCATAATTATAATTTTATCATTAATTCTAATAGGAGTTGTCGTAGTACAGATTGCTCGTATTACAGAATTGGCAGGCTCTCTAAGAGGAGAGGAAGAAGCTATGATGGATAGTAATCGTCGAAATGGCGCTTACATGATTTTATTCGTAGGTTGCTTCTTGATTTTCTGTGTCATTTCTGCATTGTATTACAAGAACTGGATGTTGGGTTATGGACCTCATACCTCTGCTTCTGAACACGGTTTAGCTCTCGATGGATTGTTTGATACTACGTTGTTCTTCACAGGAATTGTATTTGTAGTGACTCAAATATTACTATTCTGGTATTCCTATAAATTTCAGTATAAGCCTGGTAGAAAAGTGTTATTCCTAGCACACGATACAAGACTTGAGGTTTTTTGGACAGCAATACCTGCAGCAGTAATGTGTTTCTTAGTAGTAAAAGGCCTGATTGTATGGAATGAAACTATGGCAGATACTAATGATGAATATATAGAGATAGAGGCGATGGGTCAACAGTTCAACTGGTTGATTAGATATCCTGGTGCAGACAATAGATTAGGAGAAAGAAACTATAAGCTTTTTACCGCAAGTAACCCATTCGGTCAAGACTGGAATGATACTAAGAACTTAGATGATTTTCACCCTGCAGAGATTGTATTGCCAAAGGGGAAAAAAGTAAGAGTAAGAATTACTTCAAAAGATGTACTGCACAATTTTGATTTGCCTCACTTTAGAGTAAAGATGGATGCTATTCCTGGACTTCCGACTTACTTTGTATTTACCCCTACTACAACAACTGACGAGTACAGACAAAGACTTAAAAAGACGCCGGAGTACCAGGCGCTAGTTGACCCTACGGATCCTGAAAGCCCAATGCTATGGGAAGCATTTGAATACGAATTAGCTTGTGCTGAACTTTGCGGTAAAGGTCATTATTCCATGAAGCGAATTGTGAAAATAGTGGAACAAGACGAATATGACGCGTGGGTAGCTAAACAACAAGAGCAAGCTTGGTATCCTAATAATGTAAAAGGTAAGGATGAAGATCCTTATAAGTTAGATCCTGAAGCACAAAGAAGATTGGAGCTGAAGATGCGTAAAGAAAATTTTATGAGCTCTATCAATAATGCCATCAATGCTACAGAAGCTAAAGATAGAATGTTCAAATTGGACTACGTAAAATATCAAACTGGGTCTGCTTTACTGACAGAAGAGTCTAGTGATGAATTGGATAACTTGGTAGAAGCACTTACTAACTTTCCAAATTTACGCCTTGAGCTTGCTGGTCATACAGATAGTATAGGAAACCCAGCAAACAACCAAGCACTTTCACAAAAGAGAGCAGAATCAGTTTATGCTTACTTGACAGGTAAAGGTATTGCAGCAAATCGTCTGAAAGCGGTTGGCTATGGAGATACACAACCTGTTGAGAGTAACGATACAGAGGAAGGAAGAAAAAAGAATAGAAGAACGGAGGCAAGAATTACCTCAAATTAATTTAAGAACTAAATCCTATTTTGGAATTATAAAATAACGCGATACGCATGGCAACTAAATCAGTTTTAGAACCAGAAGATATATTGATAGAAGAGTTAGGGTATGATGATCATTTTCATGAACATCATGATGATGATAAGTACAGATCTAACTTTTTTGCGAAATACATCTTCAGTATGGATCACAAAATGATTGCTAAGCAATTCTTGATAACAGGAATTTTTTGGGCAATCATAGGTGCAGGTATGTCCATCATTTTTAGATTGCAATTAGGTTTTCCAGAGGAGAATATGGCTTGGAT
>CAYZUW010000108.1:0-11554 GCA_964481325.1 uncultured Saprospiraceae bacterium | reverse complement strand
CACCAGTCAATCACACATAAATCATCAAAGGTCGAAATTAATTCTAGTTTCATATTCTTGCTCTCATTATGAAAATTTCAGATTTCGGGTACTTTTTTATTTTAATTCTTCAACTCATATTTTGAAGATTATAAATAAATCTTCTTCCAAAAACATAAAAAAAATTACTCCTTTTTCCGCATGAGGGATAGGAATGATACGACCAGCGGGAGTAGACCGCCGACGGCAGGAGGCGGTCCGGAGTGAACACGGAGTCATGCATAGCCCGACTCCGATCCGATGGCAATCGGTATCGGAGGCATGCCCAAATAATCATAATCTATATCTAGACTACACAATAAGCGTACGGACTTGTCAAAAAAAATGGAGGGATGGATTAGGACAATTTTATAGAAATTGACTACTTTGAGAACGCCCAATAGGAACGCAAGCTCTCAAACCATAACGGCGTGTGTAAAAGATTGAAACAAACGAAAGAAGGTAGGCTTAAAAACATAGGCAAGTGCGTATGGATAAGTCTGTTGGTGTGCTTCAGTGCTCCGATGTTGGCGCAGCTTTCTACCATCCACTATGTGCCGCCACTCTATGGTCGGGACGAGGGCATTCTGCATCGTCATTTTATACTAGTCTCCAATCCTAATGCGAGTAATACGGCGAATGTCATCATCAGAGATGGCTCGGGGGAGGTGCTGTTTGAGGAGGAGGTTTCTAATCAGGCGACTTTTAAGGCATTTTTGGGAGAAGGGGCGGCGGCGAATGGCATCATCGATACCGACCAATTGAATACGATCATCCGGCGGGAAGACAACTTGATCGTGGAGTCGGACATACCCGTCTATGTGCAGATTCGCCATACGGTGAGTCAGGTTTTTGATGATCTACCAGATCGGCATCTGCATGGATTGATCACCAGCTCTAAAGGGGACTGGGCGGTAGGCTCGAGATTCAGGACGGGATTTGGGTTTTCTAGCAATAGCTCACTGGACAATAATGTGACGCCCGATGGGCGGTCGGATTTCATATCGGTCATGGCGACGGAGGACAATACGACGGTGACTTTTTCGGAGATGAACAATAGGGTGAATCTGGGTGGTGGCGTACCCACGCCCAATTCGATAGACGTGCTCTTGTCGGCGGGCGAATCGTTTACCATCGCGCACTTTCCAGATACGGATGCGAGCAACCTCAGCCTGAATGGGACATTGGTCACGGGCTCCAATCCTATCGTGGTCAACTGTGGGTCGTGGGCGCTGGATCATTCGCCGCATGACGAACCCGATCGCTCGCAAAGAGAAATCGCTGCCGAACAGATCATCCCCATGGAACGACTCGGTACCGAATACGTGGTGATGAATGTAGACGGTGTGGAACTGGCAGAAAAAGTCATCATCGTCGGAGATCAGGACAATACAAATTATTTTTTGCACGGCAGCAATATACCTGCGGGGACATTGGACGCGGGAGAATTTGTCGTCCTCGACAAAGACGAATTTACCGCACAGGGGAATCTGTATATCGAGACCTCCGCCCCGACACCCGTGTATCAAACGACGGGCTTGGAACATTTTAGCGTGGGCTATACCATCGTCACGCCCCTCAAATGCTGGGGCACGCAAAGCACCATCATCCCGAGGATGGATGATGACTTTGTGCTGGAGGAATCGAGGATAAATATAGTCGCGGCGGTCGGTACCAACGTGAGTGTAAGCGGTGCTGACCTCGCCCCACCCGAAGCAATACTGGGACTGCCAGAATACGAAACCTATCGCGCTACCCCACTCGTCACGGATGACATCACGATCACGGCTGACCAGAACGTGCAAGTGCTCACTTCCTACAGATCTGTCGCACGGGGCGCTGCCACCTACTACGCGGAGTACTTCCAAACGGACACGATGATCGTGGCGGAGCTGTGTCTCGGGGAGTCGTTTATAGTCGGCAACTCGGAGTATACGCGTACGGGGATATACTATGACACCCTACTCAATATCAACCGATGCGACTCCTTGGTCATGCTCGACCTCACCGTCCATGAACCCGTCCAAGAAACGGTGTTTGGCGAAGTCTGCAGCGGGGAGTCGTATAGCTTTGAAGGGAACGAGTATATGGAGGCGGGCATGTATGAGGCTGTACTGAGTACGGCGCAAGGTTGTGACAGCGTCATCACATTAGACCTGATCGTGCATCCCCTCGTTTTTGACAGTCTGTTTATGGACGTCTGTCATGGCGATGAATTTGAGGGGAGTCCTGTCGTGCAAGACTTTAGTATAGTCACGGTGTACAGCACACAAAATAATTGCGACTCCACGGTGACGCTCTTCGTCAGTGTACTAGAGGAATTTGAAACCCGTATGGATTTCACGATTTGCCCTGAGGAAGAAATAGAAATAGATGGACAGTTCTTTTCTGCGGAGGGGATGCACGAGATACAGTATACGGCGCAAAATGGTTGCGACAGTCTGCTGCTCCTCCAAATCATGCATCACACGCCTGCCCCGCTCTTCCAAGAAGAGGCGCTCTGCCCAGGTTCGCTATACAACGGCATAGCCATCCAGCAAGATACCGTACTACTGGAATCTGCGCTAAGTGCAGAGGGATGTACGACCGACTTGTTTGTGCAAGTACGCGTCTTGCCAGAAAGTATTTTCGAACAAGAGCTGCAGTTTTGTCCAGGTATGGAATACAATGGGATCGCTGTTTTTTCGGACTCCGTCCTGATAGAAGAATTGCAAAACATCCATGGCTGCGATAGCCTCGCGATCAGCACTATCCTGATGCAAAGTTTCACTTCTATGGATACCGTATTTCTGAACAGCGGCGACCTATTTCAAGGGACGCCCTACTTTGCCGACGACCTGCTCATCCAGGATCTGATGAGTAGCGAGGGCTGCGACAGTACGGCGTATACCTATATATTTATCAATCCGATATTGACGGGTGTCGTATCGGTGAACCTCTGCCCAGGCGCCGAGTTTGAAGGACTGACCCCAATGGCGGATACCAGCTTCACGACGGAGCATATCGCCGCCAATGGATTTGACAGCCTCACGGTGTTCAATATATTTGTGCAAGCCAGCTATGCCGATACGACGCAGCTGCACATCTGCGAAGGAGAAAGCACGCTCCTCTATGGCGAGCTCGTATCCGAGGCAGGACTATACGAAAATTTATTGCGCTCGATACATGATTGCGACTCGCTATTGGTGACAGAGTTGATCCTAGACCCTATACAAGAATCGGACTTCGACCTCCGCCTCTGCGAAGGCGACAGCCTCTTTTTGGCGGGTACCTTCCAATCCACCACAGGCGTCTATACCGAGCTATACCCCACTAGCCAAAACTGTGATTCCATCGTGCGCTTCCATCTGGAAGTGCTGCCGAATGTCGTCTCCGAATGGGACGTCAACATTTGCGCAGACGAAATCTACCAAGGCATTGCCCTGAGCCAAGACACTATTTTTGTGGAGAATTTTACAGGGGCGAATGGCTGCGACAGCACGGTCTATACGCGCGTAGCCGTGCAATCCCCTTTTGCCTCATTGGATACGCTATTCGTATTGGAGGAGGATGGTTTTGAGGCAGACACCTTGCTGGTGGATTCCTTGTTCACCACGATGGGTTGCGACAGTATCGTTTCTACCCAAATTATTTTGCTGCCCTCCGTATCGCTCCTCTTGCAAGAGACCTTGTGCGAGGGCGCGACCTACAATGGGATAGCGATATTGGACGATACCACATTTATCGAAACCTTCTTTGCCGCCAATGGCGCAGACAGCACCGTGATCACCCAAGTATTCGTCAACCACCCCACAAGTTTTGAACTATCGCAAAGCCTCTGCGAAGGCGACTTGTACGAAGGCATGCCTATATATGCAGACACCACTTTTCTAGACGTCCTAGTAAACAGCCTTGGCTGCGATAGCCTACTGTACACTTTCATAGACATCATACCACCCGTCGAAGACAGCCTCTTCGTGCAACTGGTAGAGGGCGAATCCTATGCGGGCGTCTTCTACGACAGCGACACTATTTTTGCGGAGACCTTTGTGACGAGTATGGGTTGCGACAGCACCTTGACCACGCAGATCATCCTCATCCCGCACGTCTTCACCTCGCAAGAAGTCTTCGTCTGCGAAAACGAAAACTACCTCGGCATTCCCATCCGCCAAGATACCGTACTCGTCGAGACACTGCTGTCCTACCAAGGCAGCGACAGCGTACATACGACCTACGTATTTGCCTTGGATACCATCACCACCCATTTTGAGTACGTCGCCTGTGAGGGCGAAGCCATCACTTTGTTCGACCAAGTATGGTTTGAAGACGAAACCATCACGGACTTGGTGCCCAACGCGGCGGGTTGTTTTGACTTAGAAGTACACCGCCTGATTTTCAATCCCACTTCCAGCACTGCGCTGAGCGAAGAGATATGCCCAGGCACGAGCTACTTCTTCAATGGCGAAGCGCTGGAGGAAGCGGGCGTCTACTTCGACACCTTGCGCAATCAATACGACTGCGACAGCATCCTTACTTTGGAGCTGAGCCTTAGGGAAGAATTGTCCATCAACATCGAAGGCGGCAGCCCCTATTGTGCGGGCGACGCTACCCTCTTGTCCGCCGCAGGCTATGAGAGTTACCTCTGGTCAAATGGCGCTACAAGCAGTCAGATCGAAGTCTCCGAGCCAGGCAACTACGAAGTGCGCATCATAGACCAAAACGGCTGTACGGGATTTGGCAGCATCCAAGTTCCGCCGCCCAACACCGTCGCCATAGAGCTAGACATTATACAACCCGATTGCCAGAGCCAAGCATTTGGCGCCGTAGACATCTTGACCGCATTGAATGACGCCCCACTCCACTATACCCTCAATGGCGAGCCTCTGGACAATACCGCTCCCCTTTCCGAGCTCCCTGCGGGTGCCTACGAATTGACCGCCACCGACGACATCGGCTGTAGTCAAAGCCTGAGTTTTCTCATCGAAGCCTTCACCCCTCCGACGCTAACGATTCCAGTCATAGACCCTATCGTCCTCGGAGACAGCATACAATTGAATCCCCTCACCAACACTATAGCTATCGACTCCATCTCCTGGACACCCAATCAGTTTTTGTCTTGCGACAATTGCCTCCGCCCCTTCGCTTCTCCGCCCAATGACTTCAGCTACCAGCTGACTGTATTCACGGAGGAGGGTTGCGTGCTCAGCGCTACCATTAACCTACAAGTGGAAAACAATTATTCCATCTACATCCCCAATGCCTTCTCCCCCAACGCAGACGGCATCAACGACTACTTCACCATCTTCGCCGACGGTGCCGTGCAAGAAGTCCGCAGCCTACAGATCTACGACCGCTGGGGCGAACAAGTCTTCTACCACGAAAATTTCCCCCACAATGTAGAACTAGAAGGTTGGGACGGGTCTTTTAGATCGGAGAAGATGCAGGTGGGTGTGTTCGTGTACTTCGCCGAGATACTATTGGAGTCTGGAGAAGTTGTTTTGGAGAAGGGGGATGTTACTTTGATGCGGTGATTTTACAATTTAGAAAATAGTATTAGAATAAATGACCAATGCCGGATAATATTTATATGGAAAGATTCAAATGCTTATGAAATAGAAATTGTTAATTATCGCTAAATTCGAAACAATGAGTAAATTAAGAAATATACATCCAGGTGAAGTATTAAATGAAGAATTTTTAATTCCAATGGGAGTTAGCGCTTACAGACTATCTAAGGGAACATTTATTCCTCAAACAAGAATAAGTCAGATAATCAAGGGCAATAGACGCATAACTGCTGATACGGCTTTAAGATTATCTAAGTACTTTGGAACAACAGCTAAATTTTGGTTAGGGCTACGGAGTGATTACGATATTGAAGAGGAATCGGAAGCTAAACAAAACGAACTTAATAAAATTACAACTTGGAATGAAGATGCTACTTAGTCAATAGGTTCCATACGATACATAGAAACTTATTATGCACATGACTCTTTAAAAATAATTTAAAGTAGGCTTGAGAACAAAATAGTTATGATAGATTATTACTCTCTTTTAGGAGTTGAACAAAAAGCTACCAAATCGGAGATCAAAAAGAATTACCGTAAGTTAGCGGCGAAATACCATCCGGACAAAAATCCTGCTCCTGATGCTGCTGAGAAATTTATTGCCATTACGGAAGCCTATGATGTACTAAGTAATGATAAACTCAAAGTCAAATATGATCTAGTTAGATGGCAGAAACTAAAACAAGAGAAGGAGGCAACTGCCTCTTATGGTATAGTAGTGCCTCCTTTTGAAAGTACGCGGACGCGAAGAAATAAGGCTCAACGTAAAAGAAGCTTGAATTATCATAGTTTAAATAGTGATTCTAAAAAGCGATGGCAATTATTCCTTGAAAGCTTACACATAAATAGTCGATATTTAGTGCACCTTTTGGGCATTACTTTATCATTAGTCATTGCAACTTCAGCAATAAGTCAACTATCTGATACGTTTGAAAAAAATAGTATTCGTGGATTAATTATAGCTGCATTTATTTTTGGATTTGTATATATCATATACTTAATTGTGAAAAATGCTTTACGAGAAATTAAAATGGATGTAGAGTCATTTTCAGTTTTCTACAAAGTAGCTCGAAAAAAAGCAGCTAATATTTTACTTTTTACTTCTATGTTGATATTGATTATCTATGCCGCATTGTTGAAAAATTTCTTCTAGCAAAGTATCAATCACTGGCTACAACATCAAGTGTTGCTAAGCATACCATTTTCGTTAAATCTAATATTTTTGCCATAATAAATTCATGCCATGACAAAGCAGGCAGAGCAGTGCTTAATTCAAACATTATTGGTGTTATTAAAGCCTATGATCTTGAAGGAAATAAACTTTGGGAAACAGAAATCAACTCTGACATATCAGATGGTCGACTATTGTTTCAAAAATTACAGCAGAAAAATGACAAACTAATCGTTGGAGGTTGGGCAGTGACATCTAACTACATTGATGCAATTGTTGTCTCTATAAACGAAGAAAATGGAGAGCTTATTTGGAAACTAACAGAGGATGTTTTCTTTGAAGGAGATGATGTAAACGGCATTCATATTTATGACAATAGAGACATTTTAATTTCTGGAACGACAGGGCTTGCGGATGCTGGGGGATTTGAGAGAGCATACCTTATGAAGATAAATGATATCCCTAACTCGATTCTAGATTCAAAAAATAATGACATAAAATCTACCCCAACCCTACCCGCTCTCAGCTCACCATAGACTCTGATATCAATTTCGAGAAGATTCAGATCCTTAATATAAATGGATTATCCTTACAAAGAATGAAAAATACGAGGGTGCTCGATACTTCCTCCTTGATTCCTGGAATATATTGGTTGCGCTTGACCTCTCCAAATGGGGTAATCATCAAAAAACTTTTAATCCAATAGTAAGAAAATAGAAGTCTGATTCGGACAAATCTGCTTCCATGGCCTAAACAATTCAACAAATAAACAAATAAACAAATCACAATTTAACATACCTTTGCAACGATACATCTATATAAATGCACCTTACTACTATGAAAAGATGGACTTCCTATATTGGCATTTGTCTGCTGTTTATGACAATGAGTTCTTGTAGATACGGATTTAAAGGAACAAGTATCTCTACAGAGGTGAATACCTTCTTTGTAAGTGTTTTTGACGTTGGGCCCCAAAACGCCCCGGTTATTATTGGGCAAGACTTTAGCAACTTACTCACTGACAAAATTAGAAGCGAATCTAGGCTAGACCCAGTATCTCAAGATGCAGACATAGAGTTTCAAGGCACCATCTCCAGATACCAAGTCAGCTTCGAAGCGCCCCAACCGGGCGAAACCTCAGCCTTTAATAGACTCAATATGTCCATTGAAGTAGAATATATTGACAATAACAAGGAAGACGAAGGATGGAAGAATACCTTTTCATTCTTCTTTGACTTCCCCAGTGACGAAAACCTTATTGACATCGAAGATGAAGCTGTAGATGCCATTTTTGACCAACTTGTAGAAGATGTTTTTAATAAAGCATTTACAAATTGGTAGGATTAGCCTTTTTTGTATTTTTGTAGAAGGTAAGCCGCTATCATGCAAGAAAATAAGAACCAACATATACTATTTACAAAGGATAACAACTCTAAAAACAGAGGGATTCTATCTAAGTTATTGAAGAAATACCCATTCTCCCTTAATATTCGCTATAAACATCTAGAATTATCCACCTTACATAGTAAAGAGCTCGACCCCATAGCCTTAAAGAGGTTATCCACCTACGCTATTGATAAGCAATTCTTGAAAATGAGGTTCAAAAAGCTTAATAAAAGCAAAGATTCCTATTGGTTGAATCAAGACGCTTATCAAGCAAAAAGTCAACAAAGCAATTTACCAGAAGAAAGCCTCGAGCAAGAATCTATTCAAAGCCCTTCTGCTATTATTAGTCCTTCGGAAACAAACCAAATACAGCAAAAAGACGTAGAACAAAAGACAAATGAGCAAAATTTGAGCATGTCAGCTAAAAATCATAAGGATGAAAAGGAAGACCAAAGCCCTGAAGAAGCTCGTTTTACAGATTGGTTAGAAGGCTTAAAGAAGTCTAGAAGGTCAGAACTCACTGAAAAGCAGCCTACTGCAAAAAAGAAAGATAAGAAGAAAAAGAAAAAAAAGAAGGCTAAGAAACACAAAGCAAAAAAGAAGAATGAATTGGAGCAAGCGGAGATAATATCAGAAACACTTGCTGAACTCATGGCAAAACAAGGGTATACTGAAAAAGCAATTGAGATGTATAATCGCCTGAGTTTGCTTTTTCCAGAAAAAAACAGTTATTTTGCAGGTAAAATCGAGGACTTAAAAAATTAATAAATAGAAAATGTTTAAAGAAGCAAAAGATTATATGATAGTAGGTGGCGTAGCAGCGCTAGGATTGGTTTTGTATATGATTAACCATATCACCCTCAACGTTGTTGTACTCGGTATGGTAAGCGTACTGTTAATAGTTGTAGTACTAGTGCAGAACCCAAAAGGAGGTGGATTAGATTCTACATTTGGAGGTAATGCAGGAACACAAATGTTCGGAGCAGCTCAGTCTACCGATTTTATTGAAAGAGTTACATGGCATTTGATGATTGCTTTGTTTTTACTTTGCATCATCACAACCATTATGCCTAGCTTTACATCCTCTCAAGTATTAGATCAACTTGGAGGCTAAGCTCAAAAAATAATAAATCTAAAAGCCTGTCAATTACACAATTGACAGGCTTTTTTTTGTCATTATGACAAAATAACTCTAGTAAAATTTATATTTGCGGTCAATTAGGAAAAATTGTCATGTATTATGGCATGGCATACTTAATGATGGTATACAATAACAAACATAATTTTCAAAACAATTAATAAAATCCAATACTTATGATGAAACCAGTTAACGACAGAGTAGTAATTGCACCTGCGAAAGCTGAAGAAAAGACTAAGGGCGGGATCATCATTCCTGACACAGCTAAAGAAAAACCTCAAAGAGGAAAAGTTATCGCTGTTGGACCAGGTAAAGATGGCAATAAACCAACAGTTAAGAAAGGTGATGTAGTACTTTATGGAAAGTACGCAGGACAAGAACTGCAACACGAAGGTAAAGACTACCTTATCATGAAGGAAGACGATATCCTAGTAATTATAGGATAATTTCAAATCACAAATTCAATTGACAATACACTTGTATTGTCTATTCTAAATTAACAAACATTAAAAAATTATAAAGATGGCAAAGGAAATTTCCTTTAATACTGATGCTAGAGACAAATTGAAATCTGGTGTTGACGCATTGGCAAATGCTGTAAAAGTTACCCTTGGACCAAAAGGTAGAAATGTAGTTATCCAAAAAAGCTTTGGAGCACCTACTATTACTAAGGATGGTGTTACAGTGGCAAAAGAAATAGAGTTAGAAGACCCTGTTGAAAACATGGGTGCTCAAATGGTAAAAGAAGTAGCTAGCAAAACCGCTGATTTAGCAGGAGACGGTACAACTACCGCGACTGTTTTAGCACAAGCTATGGTTAAAGTGGGTTTGAAGAACGTTACTGCAGGTGCTAATCCGATGGACCTTAAAAGGGGTATCGATCAAGCTACTCAAGTAATCATCAAAAACCTAAAGAAGCAAAGTGAGGTCATTGGAAAAGACTTCAAAAAAATCCAACAAGTAGGTGCTGTCTCAGCGAACAATGACCAAGAAATTGGGGAGTTGATTGCAAATGCAATGCAAAGAGTATCTACCGACGGTGTCATCACGGTTGAAGAAGCAAAAGGAACAGACACATATGTAGACGAGGTGCTAGGTATGCAATTTGACAGAGGATATCTTTCTCCTTATTTCGTGACCAATGCAGACGATATGACTGCAGTATACGAAAACCCATACATCCTTATCCACGATAAGAAAATTAGCAACATGCAGGACATCGTACCTGTATTGGAAGCAGTTATGGGCAGTGGTAGACCTTTATTGATTATCGCAGAAGATATTGAATCTCAAGCTCTAGGTGTTTTAGTGGTGAACAGATTAAGAGCTCAGTTAAAAGTAGTTGCTGTTAAAGCACCTGGTTTTGGAGACAGAAGAAAAGCAATGTTAGAAGACATCGCAATCCTTACTGGCGGTACAGTAATCTCCGAAGAACAAGGCTACAAGCTTGAAAATACTACCTTGGAGCAACTTGGAGAAACGGAAAAGATTACCGTAGACAAAGACAACACAACTGTTGTTAATGGTAAAGGAAAGAAGAAAGATATCACTGCAAGAATCAATCAGATCAAGTCGCAAATTGAGACTACTACTTCTGATTATGACAAAGAAAAGCTTCAAGAAAGACTAGCTAAGCTAGCTGGAGGTGTAGCTGTCTTATATGTAGGAGCTGCTACAGAGGTAGAGATGAAAGAGAAGAAAGACAGAGTAGATGATGCACTACACGCTACTAGAGCGGCAGTTCAAGAAGGAATCGTTGCAGGTGGTGGAGTTGCTTTAGTAAGAGCAATCAATTCTTTAAAGAATGTGACCGGTGATAACGAAGATCAAAATATAGGAATCCAAATCGTTAGAAAAGCACTCGAAGCACCTATCAGAACTATTGCTGAAAATGCAGGTGTTGAAGGCTCTGTTGTATTCCAAGCCGTTCTTAAAGAAAAAGGAAGCAAAGGATACAATGCAAAGGATGACAAGATGGAAGATCTTAAGAAAGCAGGTGTTATCGATCCTACTAAAGTGACTAGAATCGCATTAGAAAATGCTGCTTCTATCGCTGGTATGATTTTGACTACTGAATGTGTAATCAACGATAAACCTTCAAATGATGCACCAGCAGGAATGCCTCCAGGTATGGGTGGCGGAATGCCAGGCATGATGTAAGAGATATCATAATTGAAAAATATAAAGCCGTATCTATTTACTTAGATGCGGCTTTTTTATTTAACGAGGATATTAATAAATCAAGTTTCGGTAGTAAAATATTGATATAAAAAATAGACAATATTCACTGTAAGA
>CAYZUW010000107.1:4640-11591 GCA_964481325.1 uncultured Saprospiraceae bacterium | reverse complement strand
CATCTAAAGAAGAAAAAATATTATAGGTATATCCTTTGTCCTCTCTGATGTTCATCATAAGTCGACTTCCAAAGTAACCTCCAATTATGGTATTGAGTACATAAAGCCCATTGTAGTCTGGATGCGAACGATTTACGAGGCGTTTTCCAATACGGATAGAAGTTTGGGTAGCATCTGGCACATAGTCGTCTATCCGCCTTGGGGTTGAGCTTTCTATGTGTAGTTTTGGTTGAATCTTTTCTCCTTTTGCCAAGGCAGCACTTAGCTTTTTATCAATTAACTGGATGATTTCAGGATTTACTTTTCCACTCGCCATCAAAGTGCAATTCCTAGCCCCATATAGTTTAGAGAAGTGAGCCACTAAATCATCTCTCTTTAAATCATTGATAAGCTCAATAGAACTATTGTATCCATAGGGGTGATTAGGTCCGAAAATAGATTCCGTGATTTGGCGATAAGCTCGAATATCACATTTAGAATTATTGAATTTGAGCTTTTGAATTGTGTTTTGTTTGAAAAGATTTAGCTCATCTTCACTGAAGATAGGTTCCTTCAAGATGTCACATACTAAATCGAGCATCTTTGGGAAGTGTTTACCTAAACTATACAAAATCAAGCTAGAGGTGTCCAAGTCTACGGGGCTAGCTAATGTGGCGCCATGAAAATCGAGAATTTCAGCTATTTCGTGAGCGGATTGCGTTTTTGTTCCTTCTAGTAGAAGTTTGGAAGTAGCTCTAGCGACTAGTTTTTTTGACTCGTAGGGTCTTCCTGCATTAAAAAAGATGTCTAGTTTTATAACATCCTGAGCACCAGCGTTTAATATCCATAAAGGAGTACCATTTGATAAAGTGTGTAGCACAGGTTGAGGAAAATCTATCTTTTTTATTCTGGATATGGGAGGTGCTTGTGTTCTGTCTGGCATATTTTTATTGAGATGTGCCCTAAATTAGGTAACTATTTATGAATTGCACTAGTATTTAGATAGCAAAGGCATGCAAAAATGCTATTTTTGTATATAAATACTTAATTTCAAACCTATGACTTTTAGCGTTTCTTCTACAGAATTACTTAAAAAGCTTCAATTAGCTTCTGGAGCGATCTCAAATAACGTTGTGATGCCCATTTTGGAGGACTATCATTTCAATTTAACGGGGAATACGCTGACCGTGAAGGCCTCAGATTTGGAAACTACCATCATAACAGAAGTTGAGGTCAATGGAGTGGAAAGCGGTGAAGTTGCTGTACCGGCTAAAATATTGACTGAAACGCTAAAGTCGCTCCCACAGCAACCTATCACTTTTCGTGCTGATATGGATAATTTTGGAATTGAGATTACTTCTTCTACCGGTAAATATAAAATGGCTGGAGAAGACGCAAGTGATTTTCCCAATACGCCAGATGCTAACGAAACAGATGAAATAAGGGTCCCAGCCAAAGCGATTGTGAATGGAATAGCAAAAACATTGTTTGCCACGAGTAATGACGAATTAAGACCTGCTATGTCTGGTGTCTTGTTTCAAATTGATTTTGACAAAATAACAATGGTTGCAACGGATGCTCATAAATTGGTTAAGTACACTTATACGGATGTTAAGAGTGAAATAGTAACCCAGTTTATCGTTCCCAAAAAAATACTATCTCAGTTAAAAAATAGCTTGTCGACTACCGATGACTTAAAGATATCTTTTAATAAGTCCAATGCATTTTTTGTAAGTGATAATGTGCAGATGATTTGTCGATTGATAGATAGTCGCTATCCAGATTACAATGCAGTTATCCCAGTAGACAATCCAAATAGAATGGTCGTAATCAGAGGAGATTTGCATAGTAGCTTGAAACGTATAGCTTTTTATGCCAATCAAACAACAAATCAAGTGACCTTCACAATTTCTGATGGTAGTTTGACTATCAATGCGCAGGATAAAGATTTTTCTAATGAAGCCACTGAACAATTGTCTTGTACCTATGAAGGGGAACCAATGCAAATAAGTTTCAATGCTAAATTTTTGGCGGAGATGCTAAGTGTGCTCACTGTCGAAGAAATTAGTATGGAAATGTCTACACCGAATAGAGCTGGTATTCTTATGCCAGGTGAGGCTTCAGACAATGAAGAGATCCTTATGCTCGTAATGCCTGTGATGCTAAGTGTAAGTGCGTGAGAAAATTAGTCTCAATATTCATACTAGCTGTTTTTATCGCAGCCTGTGCTACAGAACAAGCTGAAAAAAAGATAAACACACCCATGGGCGTTGCCCGACTATGGCTTGAAAATTACTATTATCATAATGATTATGATATGGCAAAGAGCTACAGCACATCCCAAACTTCGGCCATGATTGATACTATTAAGACTATGATTTTTCCTGATCAGTCTGGTGAAAAACCAACATTTAATATAGAGAATGTTAAATGCAAACAAACGAAAGGATCCAAAGAAGCGGTATGTACTTGCAAATACCTTGAAGGAGGTGAATCATTTGTAGAAGAGCTCCATTTGGTTCAAGAAGAAGGACAATGGTTGATAGACGCAAAGTTTGGAGAAGATGAGGATTTGTTGCTTGATGACGATATTGAAAAAATGACCAAAGATTTTGAAAGATCTTTAGACAAGTTATTAGACCAGTAAAATGAAGATTGGATTATTTTTTGGGTCGTTTAACCCCATTCATGTTGGCCACTTAATCATTGCAAACTATATGGCTTCCCAAACAGATCTCGACGAAGTCTGGATTGTTATCACCCCTCAAAATCCTTTAAAACAGAGAAGTACTCTTGCCAATGATTATGATCGTTTGCATCTAGTACGAATTGCTATTGAAGGGAATCCAAGACTCCGAGCTTCTAAAATTGAATTTGAATTACCTAAACCATCATATACTATAGATACATTGACGTATCTTGATGAAAAGCATCCAAATAAGAATTTTGTTCTTATTATGGGTTCCGATAATATAGGGAGCTTAAGAAAATGGAAAAATTACGAAAAGATATTATCAGATTATAGTATTTATGTCTATCGAAGACCGGCTTACGAAGAAGGCGATTTGGCAACCCATCCTTCGGTAAAGCTTTTTGAAGCTCCATTGATGAATATATCTGCCAGTTATGTACGTGACTGCATCAAGGATGGGCACAGTATTCAGTATTTGGTCAGCCCAGAGGTGTATGATTATCTTGATAACAGCACTCTGTATAGATGATAAGATAAAGTTGAGTCTGCTCCTTTTTTTGAAATCCGCTCGTTTAGGGAGAAGACTCATAGTTGGAGAAAGTTAAAAGCACAAAAATTGAGCAATTTAGAGGACAAATTAACGTCTGAATCACAATATTTCGATACCAAATACCGTCTAAACAGATAAGATATACCAAAATGAAACAGACATTACTTTATTCTATTGTATTCTTATTATCCGGGTTACTGTGGACAAAAAGTTCTGCGCAATTGGCTATTGGTCAATGGGAATCACATCTTCCGTATACTACCTTTTTTGATATTGCTCAAAATGATGAGTTTTTCTTTTTTGCTACTGAATGGTCACTACTTGTTATGGACAAACAAGAGAATACGATTCGTTTTGCAAGCAAAGTAGATGGCCTTAGTGAAACGGGGATAAGAACCTTAGCAACAAATGAAGAGACCGGTCTGTTGGTGGTTGCCTATACGAATTCAGTTTTTGATTTAATTACTCCAGATAGAATTATTGGATTTTCTGAGTTGAGCAGAGATGGAAATTTTAATGATAGGACAATTAACGGAATAACTTTTGACGGAAGTAGATTTCTATACTTCGCCACAGGATTTGGGGTTACCAAATTTGACCTTGAAAGACTAGAGTTCGATTTTACAGTAGATATGGGACTCTCTGTTTCTGACGTAGCTATTTTTAATGGTAATATATATGCGGCCACTGAGGATGGAGTCTTCTTTATTGATTCTTCTGAAAATACAAATCAACAAGCCTTTGGTGATTGGCAGGTTTTGGGAATAGATGAAGGATTGCCTGCGAATTACTTCGCTAGGTTTATAGAGGCTAAAGGAGATTATTTGTACCTCGATGTAAATGATAGTTTTGTGCAATTTGATGGAGTTACTTCTAGGGAATTGCGTCCTGCCGAAAATGGTTATGAGGCCAATTTTATTACTGCTGATAATCAAAAAGTATTGGTAGGATATAGACTTGATAGTGGAGTAGGTAAATTTATAAGCTATGATCCAGATACAGAAGATTTGATAGAGTTGAACAATTCTTGTTTGGATCGGCCACTATTTGCGGTCGAGGACGAACAAGGAGACATTTGGTCTTCAGATTTATTCACGGACATTCGAAAAACAAATGGACTCGGAGAGAGCTGTGAAAGAATTGATTTTAATGCTCCTTTTAGTCACAATGTTAGTGAGATTTCGGTAATAGACGGGGATGTGTATATAGCTAGTGGAGGGCTTATTGAGAACGGGAGTGCTGCAAATAGAAAAGATGGTGTATTTAGGCTTTCTGAAAATAATTGGACTACGATCAACGGTAACTCTTCATCTATTTTAACACAGGAATTGATGGAGGCAAACCAAGATTTTTATCGAGTAATAGGGCATCCACAAAATGACAAAATTTATATAGGGACATATTTTGGAGGCCTTATAGAGTTAGATGGTGAAGAGTTGACTTTGTATAATGATACAAATTCCACACTTCAAGGTGCAGTTGGAGATGATTTGAGGGAGCGTGTAGCAGGAATGGAATTTGACGAAAACAATAATTTGTGGATCACTAATAACAGCGCACCAGAACCAATTTCTGTTTTAACTAATGAAGGAGAGTTTCATAAATTTGATGTTCCCTTAACCAACCTTGGTCAATTAGCAATCGATAGAGCAGGGTATAAGTGGGCCATAGTGGATGGAACGAGCCAGGGTTTATTAGTTTTTGATGATAACGGAACTTTTGAAGATCCAACGGATGATAGGACAAGAATTTTGACCACTAATAATTCGAACTTACCTGATAACCAAGTATTTTCTGTTGAAGCGGATCTAGATGGAGATATCTGGGTAGGCACTGTGGATGGAGTGGTAGTATTTGAGTGTGGCCAATCTGCATTTGATACAGATGTTTGTAGTGGTAATAGAAGAGTAGTTGATGAAAACTTCGTAGATGATGAAACAGAAAATTTATTAAAAGGGGAGCGAGTAAATGCTATTGGTATCGATGGAGGAAATCGTAAATGGTTTGGTACTACGAATGGCGTCTTTGTACAAGATGCTAATGGTACCCAAAACATCGGCTTTTTTGATGAAAACAATAGTCCCTTATTCAGTAATAATATAATTGACATTGCCTTTGATGATGATACTGGAGAAGTATATATCGGTACTGAAAGAGGAGTTATATCTATAAGAGGAGAAGCTATCGCTGGTAACTCAATTAATGATGCTAATATATATGCTTTTCCAAATCCAGTAAGGCCAGATTACGATGGCCCAATAGCCATTAAAGGATTGGCCAATAATGCCAATGTCAAAATTACAGATGTGAGCGGCGCGCTTATTTTCGAAGGTAGGTCAATTGGGGGGCAAGCTATATGGGATGGCAGAGACTATAACGGACGAAAAGCATCTACTGGTGTCTATTTGGTTTTTAGTACAGCAGACAATTTAATAGATCCAAGTGCTGCAGTGACAAAAATTCTATTTATTAAGTAGGCGTATTATTGGTTATACACGGAAGTGCTAGGTTTAAGGTTCCCCTAAGGGGTCTCTAGTATTAACTAGTTACCATTTTCATTAATGACATATAATAGGCCTCGTATTTGGGGAGTATTTGTTGCAGGTCGAATTTCTCCGCTTGTTCAAAAGCACGTTTTCTAAATTCTTTGAGCATCTTTTCATCTTGCAATATCTTGACTGCAAAGTTTGCCATGGAGTCAACATCTCCTACACTAGCCAAAAAGCCTGTTTCATTATGCAAGTTCAATTCAGGAATTCCGCCAGTGTTAGAGGATATTACTGGAACTTCGCATGCCATTGCTTCCAAAGCTGCTAAGCCAAAACTTTCGCTTTCAGAAGGCATTATGAATAAGTCAGACACGGCGAGTAATTCTTCAATAGCATCTTGCTTCCCAAGAAAACGTACATGGCTACATATACTAAGTTCTCTACACAACACCTCGCAACTTTGTCGTTCTGGGCCATCCCCAATCATTAAGAGTTTAGCCGGAGTTTTTTTAATTACTTTATTGAAGATGTGTATGACGTCTTGTACTCTCTTTACTTTTCTAAAATTGGATACGTGAGATAATACTTTTTCTCCATCCGGGGCTATAGCTTTCTTAAAGTGGTCTTTATTGGTTTTCTTAAATCTTGCTAAATCAATGAAGTTGTGAATGACTTCAATCTCTTTATTAATCTTGAAAGAATTTAAAGTATCATCTTTAAGAGATTGTGAAACAGCGGTAACACCGTCAGAATTGTTAATAGAAAACTCAACTACTGGCGCAAAAGCAGGGTGGTTTCCTACTAAGGTGATATCGGTTCCGTGTAATGTAGTGACTACCGGAATCTCAATATTTTGTGATTTTAGAATTTGCTTAGCCATAAATGCCACAGCAGCATGTGGAATGGCATAATGCACATGCAAAATGTCCAATTTTTCATGTTTAATCACGTCCACTAATTTGCTTGCTAATGCGGTATCATAAGGGGCATATTCAAAAAGAGGGTAGTCTTTGACTCCAACTTCATGGTAGTATACGTTTTGTTGATATGCGTTAAGTCTTGTGGGTTGACGATAGGTTATAAAATGAACTTTATGTCCCCTTAAAGCCAATCCTTTTCCTAATTCTGTTGCAACTACACCACTCCCTCCGTAGGTTGGATAGCAAACAATACCTATATTCATTTCAACTCGATTTTACACCCCAAAAACACTTATGATAAGACAAGGTTTTAAATAAGGC
>CAYZUW010000107.1:0-4630 GCA_964481325.1 uncultured Saprospiraceae bacterium | reverse complement strand
TTGATCAGAACTTACTTGCATAAAATAAAGTCCAGAACTATAATTAGATACGGGTATAAGTAAGTTATGTTGTTCAGCAGCAGGCAGTGAACTAGTCCATATCTGTTGCCCTATCGAATTGTATATCTGTATATCTAAAGCATTGGCTTGCTCAAGTGTCAAGTTAAGGTTTATGATGTCATTAGCAGGATTTGGATACAGATTTATATCTACCAAGTCCGCTAATTCTTTTGTTGAAACTATGCCAAGATCGAATGTTTCCGAGGTGAAACATCCAAAGGCATCAGTGATGGTGACAGAGTAAGTGCCTGCTACTAAATTAGTAACAATGCTAGATGTACCAGTAGTGACATCAGTACTATTAGACCAGACAAATGTATATGGAGCAATTCCTCCCAGCGGTGTAACTGCTATGCTGCCATCTTCCTCGTTAGCAAGAGATTCATTAACAATCACACTATTTACAGTAATGGATTCAGGAGTACAGTTGTACACATTGATATCGTCTAATGCAATTCTGAAAGAGGTCCCTGCTCTAAGAGCAGTAAATCTGAAATTTACCAATTCACCAACAAAATCATCTAAAGGTATAGTTACATCCGTCAAGGTTTGACCCAAATTTGGATTCACATCATCCATATCAATAACATCAAGCGTAAAATAGTTTTCCCCACAATCAGTAGATATTTCCACAATTAATTGATCACCGACGACTAAATCAGATGGGCTTCCTGTAGGGTCGTCCGCTGCAAAAACATAACTAAACATAAGTGAGTCTGTAGCAGTAATGCGACCATATCTTGCTGTGGTTAACTCAAATCGACTATTGAGAGGGTCTAGAATGCTCGAAATAGTTTCACTTCCATTAAAATTGAAAAAGGGATCTACTTCATCAGAAGACCAACGTTCTGGTAAAGCGGTATCTTCAAAGCCTTCAAAAAATGGGAGTAAAAAAGTATGGATAAACGTTGTTGTAAAACTATCGTTTGTAGGATCACTATCTTCTTCTAATGCTGTGTTGACGGTAATAGTATATTCTCCAGGTTCAGATACATCTACTAATTGTTCAAAAGGGAAGGCGATACAGCTATCCTTTGCAATAACACCCGTGAAAAGTCCATCTTCAGGCATTACTACATCTCCACCTATCATCTGTCCATTAAGCTCCAAAGAAAAGTCAAAAGGAATGAGTGTCTGAGGTGCAGCGCCAAAATTCTTTAATATAAGGAATAGAGTATCTTGAGTTAGAAAATCACACCTTTGACCGAAGCTAGGTGCAAATACACCTGATGCGCCTACATCATTAGTAAAGATGGTATTGATTTGACTTACATTCGAAACAATACTGGTATCTCCTCCTAAACAAACTATGGAAATCTGATACTCATAACAGGTCTCTTGTCTCAAACCCGTAATGGTCGCATCAGAAACACTTGATTGTGCAAGTTGGACGGAGTCAGGATTGCCTAAAAAACCACAAGGCGCAAATTCTATTTGATATATACCAAGGGAGTCGGATCCTTCCCAGTCAATTACAAAACTTGTATCAAAAGAATCAATATTCATTTGAGAGCCAAACACAATGGCCGGGCAAATCGGACATGAGGCAAAATCGTCAAAGCGAAGCCCTTGTAATGGGTCTTCTAAATCAACCAATACTTGTCCATCTGAATCTATCAACTGGAAACTATTTTCATCATTACTTGGACCAGTTTGATACCGTATACTGATACTATCTCCTTCTGTTAAAGATATGTTGAAGGTATCCGTTGTGCTCAATGTCGTAAACAATGATGGAGTATCTTCTATGAAAAAGGTAAGCCCAGCACCTTGCCAGCCGTCTCCTCCCGCATCATTCAATATGAGTTGGTATTCACAAGTATTTTGAGCTTGAAGACATATTGTACTTAACAACATGCCTATAAAAAATGTAATATATCGGTGCATAGCTTAAGTTTGATGAACTGTATCAAAAATAGCCTAAATATACCAATTTAATTATCGTCAAATAGCCAAACTTGGTTATATACAATTAATAAAAATTTATAATAGTAAATATAGTGAATTGGCGTGATTTAGTTATTTGATGACATCTAAGGATTAAACATAGTTTTAAAGTGTTTGTTTCTATATGGAAATGTTAAATAATGCACAAATAGTAAGATTTAAAGTATTGATAATTATACAGTTGTACTTTGTGTAGATTTTACCTTAAACAATATTAGTGATATTTTGTTAAGCATTGAAAATAAGCACAAAGTGGCACAATATTCAATAAGTGATTTAGAAAAGCTCTCTGGTATCAAGGCCCATACTATCAGGATATGGGAACAAAGATATTCTATACTGCATCCTAAGCGGACTGCAACCAATATTCGCTTTTATGAAGAACATGATTTGAAGACTCTCCTCAATATTGCTTTCCTAAAGAAAAATGGGTACAAGATCTCAAAAATCGCAAAAATGAGCGATAATGAGTTCAATAAAGCATTATTGAAGGTTACTGATATGGGCGTTGTGCAAAGTGTAGGATTGGATGCGATTACACTTTCTATGATGGAAATGGATGAGGTTCGATTCGATAAGGTAGTGAATGAAAATATCGAAAAGGTAGGATTTGAAAAAACAGTATTAGGTTTAATCTACCCATTCCTTGAGAAAATGTCAATGCTCTGGTTGACAGGCTCGGTATCTCATGCGCAAGAAAGCTTTATTTCTTACTTAATTAGACAAAAGCTCCTGACTGCCATTGATAAGTTGGAAGTGAATCAGAAAAAGAATGCAAAGAAATTTGTGCTCTACTTGCCTAAAGGAGAAAACCAAGAATTGAGTTTGCAATTGATGCACTATTTGCTCAAGGTTCGTAATATTTATGTGATTTACCTTGGTCCAGACATGACCATTTCTGACGTAAGTGATGCTGTACGAATCTTGAATCCAAACTATGTGTTTACTATGATTACGGAAACCTATGTAGGCGAATCTATTAATAATTATGTTCGACGTATGCAAACGCATTTCCCTGACGCCCATCTTTTACTTTCAGGGTATCAAGTTGTTGCTCAAGATATAAGCAATGAAGATAAACTTACCGTACTTAAGTCTTTAGGGGAGACGATACAGTACCTTGACGAGTTGTAATTTTCTCTTTCCTGGTTTTTTGAGTATCTTCATACTACTCAATTGAGACTTTCTTAATACCAACATCATGCAAGTCGTGTCCAGGATACTTATTTTTCTATTTATTTCTTTTTCACCGTTCTTTCAGTTACTAGCCCAAAATAACGAGACTTGCAACAAGCTTGGAGTATGGTTATGGAGATTTGAGCAAACGGGACAGCCTTCGCATGACAATTTAGCGCGAACCATCAGCTCTATGGGGGGCAAACGTATTTATGTCAAGGTAGCTGACGGGGGATACAATCCAGATTCATGGCCAACTATTGCTGACAAGGACTTACTAGCTTCTTACGAAATAGAAAATGTAGAAGCTTGGGCTTGGTCCTATAATTATCCAGGGAATGTAGAAGCACAAGCGCAAGCCTTATACGAGGCGGCAAAAACAGGGTATCAAGGATTTGTAGTAGATATAGAGGTAGAGTTTAATGGTGAAGACGAAACATTAGAAGCGCTTATGCAAGCCTTCTATGCAGAACGTGAACGTGCCATTGCTGATGGGTATGCAAGTGTAGATTTTCCATTTTATGTGACAACCTGGGGCAATCCTGCTACCCACAATTTTCGCATAGACATTATTGATGATTATGTCGATGGATTTATGCCGCAGACTTATGTGGAAGAATGGGCAGGTCTGCACCTTTCGGCCATTGAAGCGTGCATTGAAGAAGTCAAGGTTGAGTACGCAAGTCTAGGAGCCACTAAGCCATTGCACCATATCGTAAGTACGGCGCAAGAAATTCTTACAGCTGAAGAAATTACAGAATTTTTTAGGATAGCTGGACCAGAGACTTCTCTTTGGCGAGTGCCTGGAGGAGGAGTTTCCACACTGATTTGGGATCGATGGAGAGATGTAGACTGGGATATCAATTTTTGTCAAACGGTATCTACAAACACAATCGTTTTGCCTAGGATAAATTTATTTCCCAATCCGGCATCAGAGTCGATAGAAATTGATGTTTCAGAAAGTGCTTTAAAAGGACAGGTAGAGATCTATCATCAGCAAGGTAGTATGGTTTTGAAAAAACACTTTGATGGTAAGGCTATAGACATATCTTCACTCGCAGCAGGGATGTATCATTTAGTGTTTATTCATGAACAAGGCAATGTGCATAAACGGTTTGTCAAATTGTAAGTCATGATTTATATTTTTAGTCTACTTGCCGCAGGGACCGCATTCGCAGTATATCGAAATCTAAAAAACATTTTTGGTCTCTATCATCATTTAACTGAAAAGGATTTTCACGCCTACCAAACAGGTCAGCTTTCTGAAGACGACCGCAGATATGTAACTAAACATTTAGGAGTCTGCGAGCAGTGCCAACAAGCTATGATTGACTACGATCCAGATGAGTACATAGACTCTAATTTAGAAGAATAATTTTCTTGGTTTGGAAGAATTAAAATAAGAAATAAACAAAAATCAGGTTAGACAAGAAGGGTTGTATTAAAA
>CAYZUW010000106.1:0-11611 GCA_964481325.1 uncultured Saprospiraceae bacterium | reverse complement strand
CCCCAGACTACTGATAAAACAATCGCGCCGCCCAGCAATACCGTAAACCCACGAAAAATATCCAAGAACAACTGAGGGACTTTACTTTTGATAAGCCTTCTCTCTCCTCCAGTAAAAAACAAGATATTGATTATGGCAATCAGCGCATTAATTACCATAATCCAGATAATAGTCTCGATTATCTTTACAAAGTTATTATCTCGGGTATACCCTACAACTTGCGTAAACACTATCGTAATCGCCGCCAAGGGCAAAATAACATTGCGTATGAGACGTATAGGTGGTGAAAGACTTCGCGCGCCTTTGTCCAACCGATAGATTACTATAATTTATTCTCAAAGGCAAATTTTAGACTATAAAAGTCCTTTTTTTTGTGGTTATAGAATGGGGGTAAGAGTATTGTCAATGTCCAGTTGTATAAAACAGCTTTTCTATTGTATCTATTTTTGGGGCCATGCTGACTGAAAAAGTCAGCGCCGAGCTCTGCGCAGCATGCCCCTACGGGCTGGTCGCTATCGCGCCCACTGCTACGATCTCTTGTCTAATTTGATTTTTCCAAGTAAAGGGAGAATCTTACATAACTAAAAAATCAGGAAGTAATTTTTCGCAGTTAACGATAGATGTTCTATCCTTTTGAGGATATATGAGGATAGCTATAGTTCGGTGCTAGCCTTTATTTTTAGTCTTAAGTTTTGCTCTATTTCTATAATATTCCCTTGTGGAATATCGATTTCTTTAGCGATTTGCTTCCATCTTGATACCTCGGGAATAATTTCTTCAACTATATTTTTACTTTTTTTAATACCAAAATTTTCTCCGAAACCAATTAGATCATTTTTATTAAAATCCGTGTATTTTCCATTTATAGAAGACTGATGGACATCTGTCCAAGTTCCGCCTGGTTTATAGGAATATGTTATATCATAAGCCGGAGAAATTTTCCATTTTCCATTTTTGTCCATTATGAAAGAAAAGTTTTTTACATGGTCTTCATGATTTCTTGCGATTACATTAAATACTGCTCTTCGATATTGTTGTTCAAATTGGTCATAAGTCAATTGCAATCTTTTCATTGTTCTAAACAGAGTTTCATATGAACTTGCGCGTTGTACTTTAAAGTCGACACCAATTAGCGAGCCCAAAGTTTGCATGTGTAATTTTTCTCCTTTATCAGATCGGTCAAATCTCTTTGTTAGAAAATGATATCTATTTCCTTCTTCGTATAAGAGACTATTAGATATTTCAATCTTACAATTTTTAACCATTTTATAATATGCATATTCAATTTTACCAACCCCTTCAGATTCACCTAGCGATTTTTTATTAGCACCATCGATCTTTAATAGCCAATATGAATAACCTTCAGGTTGGATAATATCTCCTGATTTAATCTCTAAAATATTTCCTACAACATCTTCTTTTATCGCAATCAGTGCTTCTGCCCTTGCTCCTCCCACAGATGTTCCAATTCTTAGAATATTTGTGAGATTTTCTTTATCAAGTTTTTTAAATTTTACTTTTTCTTTCCCAGCAAGTACACTCTTAGCAACTTCTAATAGTTCAGACACATTTACTTTATAATTGTATTCTGATTTACGATTAATCGGAAAATATTCTAACGCGCCCATACCTCTAACGCCAACATAAGTAAGCCTGTCTACAGGATTAATATCTCCATATGATAGATTTTTTTGCCTTAATCACTCCTTCATCATCGTATTCCCAAAATCATCTGGCATGGAATCAGATAGTAGGTATGGTAGGTTGTGAAAATTGATATGGTCTCTAGAGCTTACATAAGTTTTTCCTTCCTTTGGCATTAAGATAGGAGAGGGTTCCAATTGATTTGTATATGAGTTTTCTGTGTATTCAAAGACTGAATTACCATTTACTACATCCCAGTCAACTGTGCCAATTGAATTACCGTATAAGTTAACTTGAACTAACATATTATTTTATTTTTCTTGAAGCTCTTTTACGTTCTGATTTTAACTTGGCTTTCTCAAATTTCATTTTCAATTCCAAATTTTGACCTACTCTAAATACTGTCTCAAGGTCTTTTATTCTGTTTAGTCTAATTAAAATTCTTATCAAGCTTTCTAAAGAGGTTGGGTTACCTTGTTCGATCAGGCTAATCGTTGAAACGCTTAGTCCTGTGTCTTTGCTTAGTTGTTTTTGAGTAAGATTATGCTGTAATCTTATTTGTTTTAATCGTTTTCCAATTTGACCAATGATTTCATTCTCTGTTAAAAATAACCAATTTTCCATTTTATCCATTTTACTCTTTAAATATTAGTAGTTGTGGTATAATTATGTATCTAAATGCTAACATATCACCAGTTAATTATTTATAACTAATGAGTCAAGTAATTGCTTATATATGCGTAATTAAGTACTTATTTGCTCATTAACTATTGATATATACTGATTTATTTAAAAACTGGACTGCGATTAGGCCTAGTATGTAGCTAACTCCTTTTCAGCTTCAGCTCACTGCCACAAACGAAATTAAACACATTCAACTCTATATGGATTGTTTTTCACCAAAGGCCTATAGATAGGGGACCTAGCCGTTTACAAACGTTTACAAACGAAACTATACGGATAATAAACGGCTATGACTTGTATGCCCCTTTACCTTTGCATTGTCACTTGATCAAACGACACAGCGGGAGTATCTCGTAAATATTTAAGGGTTTCCTATAGCTTATGAATTAGTAATAGAGACACCCATTCACATAACATTTTAAAAAAAGGAATAATGAATAACATAAGTAATAGCGTACAACTGATAGGAAGATTAGGAGCAAAACCTGAAATGATCGCTTTGGAAAGCGGAAATAAATTAGCCAAAATAAATCTTGCTACCAATGAAGTCTATAAAAACCAAAAGGGAGAAAAAGTAACCAATACACAATGGCATAAATGCATCGCCTGGGGTAAGCTGGCTGAAAATATGGTTGCATTCCTCGAAAAAGGTCAAGAGGTAGCCGTGCATGGAAAGGTGACTTATAGAAACTACACCAACAAAGAAGGCAAGTCTGTCTACACTACAGAAATAGTTCTCAATGAGTTCATGATGGTAGGTAAGCGGATGGAGACAAGTACTGCGCAATAGATTATTGGTATTTGCACGTATGTTTCAAAACGTACCATCATCAGCCGTCTGTACTACAGCGGACGGCTGATTTTTTAGCGCAACTTTATACATTGATTGTTATGTAAGCTGCATCTTGACAAATTTGAATAGAGACATTTTATACAGACGAAATAAGATAATGTTACTTGAGTTGTAGGTGGATAAACGGTATCGCAACTTATTTACTAAAAACCTACGAACTAACGCTGTGAAAGGGGAGAGATAATGGGAGGATAGGTGCTGCTGGCTGCCTCTCCGTCCAAAGGACCGAGCTGACTAGCGAGCCTGGAACGTAGCGACCCAGACCGACGCCTTTTCGGCGGAGCGTCAGGGTAGTTCCCAAATAAAAAACTTACACTTAAGCAATCGCTTTTTCTACACTTGCTTTTTTGGAAGCTTCGATTAATGATTCGAATAGCAGTCTACCTTCGGTGTTGCCTAGTATGTCTTCAGAGGCACGCTCTGGGTGTGGCATCATACCGAATACGTTCTGACCTGCGTTGCAAATACCTGCAATATTGTTGAGACTACCATTTGGATTGTGCTTGTCTGATAGGCTGCCGTTTTCTGCACAGTATCTAAAGAGCACTTGGTTGTGATCTTCAAGCTTTTTGAGTACATCTGGAGTAGCGAAATACCTCCCGTCCGCGTGTGCGATAGGAATCTGAAGAATCTGACCCGACTTTGCTTTCTTTGTCAGAGGGGTTTTGTTGTTGTCTACCTTTATATGTAGATTCTTACAAATGAATTTTTGTGAATCATTGGCCAATAATACACCAGGTAGTAAACCAGACTCACATAAAATTTGAAATCCATTGCCAATGCCAATAACATATCCACCCATATTGGCAAACGGAACGACTTGCTTCATGATAGGAGAGAGTTTTGCGATAGCGCCTGATCGAAGGTAATCCCCGTAGGAGAATCCACCTGGGAGTACTATACAATCACCAGGGCCAAAACCTTCAAGTTTGTCATCCTTATGCCAAAGCATCTCTACTTCTTGACCGAGTACATTCGCCAAGACGTAACGCATATCTTCATCACAATTCGAACCAGGAAAAACTACAACGCCAAATTTCATTTTTTATATATTTAGTAAGGGTATATAATGCCATATCAAAATACCAACAAATAGGAATAAGTGAAGTAAGCCACTCCACCGTTTTGACATCTCGACAAAATTGATGGACACAAAGATAGCAAGTATTGGCAAGAGGATCTGAAAATGCTGAACATTTATTTGCACTTGAAAAAGAATACTTAGCGCTGATATAGCAAGGACCCAATACAATAAATCTATGATTTTCTGGATTTTTATCTTTTTCTTATATGTATAGAGCTTATAGCTAAAGATTCCGACGACTACGAAAAAAGCAATTAACCCTGCGGTTACTAATTCACCAAATCCATTAAACGTACCAAAGCTTAAGAATTGAAAATTGCCTAATATACCCTTTTCCCAAAAGAGACTTAGATTATCGTTCCAGTATTGATAGGTACCCACTAAAAAATAAGGGCTTAAAAAACCTAAAATCAATGTTACTCTTTCTCGCCATTGGATAGCTCTAACAATCCCAATCCCAATCCATGCAAAAATCAAAAATACTATATAAGAAAAGTAGCACAAAGAACCTAAGCCAATAAAAAAACCAACATTATATATTCTGCCTGCGCTTGAGTACTCTTTGTAAGTAGCTACTAATTCAATAATGGCAAAGAGTACAAAAAAATTGGCTATTAACAATGGATTGACTATCCAAAAAGCAGGATTGAATCCCATGAGTAGAAGATAAAAAACACCAGGGAATAAGGTGATTTCTTCGGTCAATCGATACTTGCTAACCATTACATTTAACATGACAGCTTGTAATAAAGCCATAGCAGCAGCAATAACATAATTCGATACACTCCCTGGAGCAGGCAGGTATTGCGTCAATAAATCAAACAAGAAGGTTCCTTTCGATGTTAAGATGTCTTGTTGTAGAAAGAATGCAGGACTCCAAATCACTAGTACGTATATTACTAGAAATGTATTGGAGAAAAATTGATTCGTTCTAAATAAGGATAACAAGAGAAGTAGAATGATTTAGTGAGTCACAAATTTACGAAATCCTAGGATAAAAACTTGTTGATATTAGTTACTCTACTGAACTTGATTTAGTAGGGACTCAGCCAATCTTGAGGATTGAGTCGTATCTTTTGTCTCCAAAGCTCAAAATGCAATGTGTTTTCAATAGGACTCAGCTGACCAATTTCTTGACCTGTACCTACCTGGTCATTCTTTTTTACAAAAATTTGTTCCAAGTTACTATAGACAGTGTAAAATTCTCCATGTCTGAGAAGCACTGATTTTTTACCATTGGGTAAGGTGAATTCTCCTACTACCAATCCTGTAAAAACCGCCGAAATACTAGTGGAACCATTTGCTAAAATATCAATCCCGTTATTGACTATTTCTATTCGCTTCAAAATTGGATGCTGTTGTTTGCCAAAAAAGCGAACTACAATACCATCTGACAAAGGTTTTTGGAGTTTTGTTTTCGCTCTTTGAAAGTCAAGGTTAAGATCACCGCTAGTAGTTGACGATGCTATTGGCCTGTCATTGATAAGGGCTAGGATGGCGTTCTTTGTTTGGAATGCTATTTCTTGTTGCTCTTTTAGTTCGTCCTTTAGACTCTTCTCATTAGATTTAAGGTCTTGATACATTTTATTTCTTCGGTCAGATTCTAGGCTTAGTTGTTCTTGTTGGAATACTTTTTCTGAAAGAATCTTTTCTTTTTCAAGACCTAGCTTATTCAGCGTTTCTTTTTTTCTTAAAAGGGAGGCTTTTGTTTCTCTTATGACCTGAGCTTGCCTTGCCCGATACGCTCGATATTGGTTAAGGTATCGCCAACGTTTGAGGGCTTCGTTGAAATCTTTAGCAGAAAAAATAAAGCTAATATAACTATCACTAAGTTTTTGCCTTAGTGCATGACGCAAAAGTGCTCCATACTCCTTCTCCAATATTTTGGTGTCATTTTCTAAAGAGGCGATTACTTCTGTAGTGCGCTTTACTCTATTGGTGAGAATTTTGTTTTCTTCCTGTAGCGTCTCTATAAGTTGAGCTCTTTTCTGAATTTTAGCTTGTAAACTTAGATAATTGTTGTGCGCTTCTTTTCGATTTTCACGTGTTTGCTGGAGTCTCTTGCCAAGAAGTTTTATCTCTTTTTGTATAATACTTCTTTTTGATTCTAATTCAGATTTACTTTGCCCCATAAGGGGAGTTAAAAATAGATAAGGAAAAAAGAAAAGGAAAAGCCACTTCATAATAAGCGTTTACATTCTACTGTAATTGCCTGGGATATTAAATTTTACAGATTGTGGATCATCTATAGTAATATTGTCATATTGAATTGTGAGCTGCAGGTCTTGTTCTTCTGGCCGTTCAATTAGAAGCTCCCGTTTGTAAGCGATCATGTTTGTATCGTTGATAGGGCGATAATCACTATACTTTACGGTCATTATATTTTCTCCTTGGGTAAAGGTGAAAAAACGAGTTTGCAAATTAGCAGGATTGATGATGAGCTGTGAAGCATATCCATCTTGCTCACCAGTGAGCAAAGTTTCGGCATCTATATAACTCAAATCGGTATAAGGTATAATATCTAATAAAGGATTACCAATAAAAATATCTTGTAGGTGATCTAAGCTGATAGCTTCACTCAGCAAGCTAGGTAGGTCGTATTCTCTCGCCACCCAAGTCATATCCTCTGACAAATATTCTCTCGCTAAGCGATTGATGGCAAAAATAGAGTCTGGATGTATTAATATACGGGCTCCTTCTATTCCAAATTTTTTGCCATTGAGCCAAAGAAATTCTTTGTTTTTGCTAATAATAGTTGAAGTGAATGATAAGCCTCTACCATCTGCTTTATACTGCAAATTCGCTTTAGCCTTAAACCATTCAGGGCGAAAAGCATTTGCATCGATTTTGGAGACCAAATTTTCTAGCGTTGCATCTTTGGTGACAGTACCTGTAGCTTTTTTGGCACTCTTGCATGAACTCATGCCAAGAATGATTATCAAAAGAATACAACTGCAGCTACTTGAGGAAAATATTTTATTCAAAAGAGATTTTTTAGAGACCTTTGCTAGAAATTTTATTTTGAAGCCTTTGGGATTTGCCACCTGCTTGTTGCGCTTTCAACCAATAGGTATTGGCTTCATCACTATTACCTTTTTGTGATAAAAAATCTCCATAATCTTCTAATACATCCGGATTGTTTTGACCACCCTTATTAAGCGCATTTTGGTACGTGGATTCCGCTTTCGCAGTGTCTTTTTGGGCTGCAAAAACAAAAGCTTGAGCAGCAAGTGATCTAAAGTTTTCACTATCCAGTGCTAAAGCTTTTGAAATCTTATCCTGTGCCTTTTCTATTTTTCCTTGAGCCACTAAGGGTTTTACCATTCTGCTATAAATGTCAATTTTCAAAGCTTCATTTTGGCCCACCATGATAGAGGCTTGATTCAATGAAGACAGCGCATCTTTGTGATTTTCTAATTCACTATTTGCGATGCCATTGAAATAAAAAAGTTTTACTTGGTTAGGAAAAATATCCATCCCTTTTTCTGAAATGCTTGCAAGCTTTTCCATGTTATATAGCTCTGCATGGATGTACATCATTTGCTCCCAAATAGAAAAAACATTTTTGTTGAGCTCCACGGCTTTTTCATATTGCTTAAGTGCTTCTTCATTTTCTCCAGTATGATAGAGTAAGTCGGCATAGATCGAAAATGATTTTGCTTCTTCAGGATGCACAATAGTCAAAGCTTCTCCCAAACTCAACACCGCTTCTGTCATTTCTGGTTGAGCCTCACCGTCAATTATTTTTTCTAAAAAAGGAAATATCGTTTTTATTTTTATGTCAATACTTTCATTTTTATCTCTAAATACAGCTTCCAAGGATCTTAGATAGCTAAGGTCGTCTCCTCCTTTTTTCTTGTCATTGGCAAGGGCTATGGTTGCTTTAGCATTACTGGGATCAAGCTCTAATATTTTTTTATAAGTAGACTTAGCGCCAGAGTCATTTCCTTGTTGTGCATAAAAGCCTGCTAAAAGATGTAGGTAAGAAATATTACTCGGAAATTCTTTTACTAAGCTTTCAAGTTCTTTTGCCGCATTCTTGCTATCTCCTTGTCCAAGATAAAGCGCATGTTTTTTTCTAGTCAGTTCAATGTTTTTACCAAACTTCTTTTCAATTCGATTATACGTACCAATTGCTTCTTTTATCTTTTTAGACTTTACTTGATAATAAGCTAATTGAAAATAATGATATTCTGTTTCTGGATATTTTTCTACCATCTCTTGGTATATGGTAGCAGCGTCATTGAACTTTAGAGACTTCTCAAGAACGTCTGCCAAAAATAATTTATACCACATATTGGTAGGGTCAAGAGATACCGCTACTTTAATAGAACTTAAAGCTTTTTCATCATTATCTAATACATCATATACTCTTGCTAACTCGTATGCGGCAGCGTGATTGCGAGGATTCGCTTTGAGCACTTCCTTGAATAATACAGTAGCTTCCTCATAGTTTTCAAGCAGTTTTTGCTTGTTAGCTTCTATGAAGACTTTCTGCTTGTTGACTTCTTCCTCAGTCGTAGTTCCTGGTTGTGCCAAAACATTTTGGCATAGCAATATACCTAGCAAAATGCTACAGCACAGGATTTGATATTTTAGAATATGATTATTCAAGCTTAATCTTTGTAAGTTGAGAAATCGCCGATACTGATTTCAGATTTTCGACCATCATACTCGACTTTGTTACCAATCATAGAGTTTTCAAGGTTGGCCGATTTGATTTGGGTATCACTTTGTACTACCGTATTGCTTATAACGGAATTTGATATCGTAGAATTGTCTCCTATAGAAACATGAGGTCCTACAACAGAGTTCAATAATTTTACATTTTTTCCAAGATAACATGGTTGAATCACCACTGAATTCTCAGAAATTAGGTTTTCTGCTTGTTCTGAACTACTATTTTTGATTTCTAGGATACGCTTGTTGGTATACACAACAGCGTCTTTATTGCCACAATCTAGCCATTCTTCTATCTCTCCTACCTTAAATTTGATACCTTTTTGCTTCATGTTCTCAAGGGCATTAGTGAGTTGATATTCACCTCTATCCTTAATGTCGTTGTCCAATAGGTATCTCAACTCCTTTCTTAGATTGTCTCCATCTTTGACATAGTATATACCTACAATGGCTAAATCAGAAACAAATTCTTTTGGCTTTTCAACAAAATCAGTGATGACATTATTTTCATCTGTTTTGAGTACACCGAAAGCCGAAGGATCTTCTACACGCTTTGCCCATATAATACCATCTTCCTCAGTATTAAACGCAAAATTGGCTTTGAACAGCGTATCTGAAAAAGCGATCATGCATTTGCCTTTCATGCTTTCTTCGGCACAAAGTATAGCATGAGCAGTTCCTAAAGGAAGGTCTTGTTTGTATACACTCCCTTTTGCACCCAGAGATTCTGCTATTCCTTTTAATTGCTTATCTACATCATCTCCAAAATCTCCAGTTATAAAGGCAATTTCATCTACCTTTTCTTCCAATGATTTTGTAAGATCTTCTACTAACACTTGCACCATAGGTTTTCCTGCAATGGGTACAAGCGGTTTAGGCACAGTCAATGTATGAGGTCGTAGTCTTGAGCCTCTACCAGCCATAGGAATAATAATCTTCATGTATTTGTATGGTTCTTATTAAGTAATTTGTTCAAAATTAACACATTATAAATAATGGTTCGGTAATTTCTGGAAAATTATATATCATCTATTACCAAACACTTGGTTGTCAAGGGATTATAAAATCAAAGTGATTAGGTATAACGTTCTGGTTGTCAGCGGATTAAAATTTATTGCCGAATCATATATAAATAAAATGGCTGATAAATAAAGCCTTTAATACTATTCAATAACTGTGACCTTAAGCATATTCGTTCTAAATCGCTTTTTCAGCGGCATACTTCCTGTATTAATTACGATATCTCCAGGTTTTAGATGCTTTTCATTCGTTAAGATTTTACAAACATCCTCAATTGTACCATCCGTAGTAGTAAACTTGTCATAGTAAAAACACCGTACACCCCATACTAAGTTAAGTGTAGACAGCATGCCTACTAACTCTGAAAATATATAAATTTTAGCATCAGGCCTATAACTACTGACCTTAAAGGCAGTATAACCTGAACTAGTCATACCTATAATGGCTTTTGCTTTTACCCCTTCCGCAACCACAGCTGCATTAAAACAAACTGCATCTGACAAAAATGTGGTTGACTTTTTAGATGGAACAGGTCGATTCTTATTTTCATAGACATCTTCTGCTTCCGAGATGATTTTATTCATTTGCTCTACCACTTTCTTCGGGTGTTTTCCTACCGAGGTTTCCCCACTCAACATCACTGCATCCGCTCCATCTAAAACAGCATTGGCTACATCCGTAATCTCCGCTCGTGTTGGTATAGGAGAGTGGATCATACTATCCATCATATGAGTAGCGACTACTACAGGTCTGGCACGTTGGATACATTTGCGGATGATTTTCTTTTGCAGTACTGGCAGCTGTTCCATAGGGACCTCAATTCCTAAATCTCCTCTAGCAATCATAATGGCATTGGATGCTTTAATGATTTTGTCGATTTTTTCTATGGCTTCTGGCTTTTCTATTTTGGCCATTAATTTGGCAGGGTGTCCCGCTTTTTCGACAATCTCTCTTAGTTTTTTCATATCTCTTCCTGAACGCACAAAAGAAAGCGCTATCCAATTAAATGGTTGAGTTAAGATATAGTCCAAATCAATTCTATCTTTTTTAGTCAAGGATGGAAGACTTATTTTAGTATTCGGGAGGTTTACTCCCTTGTTGGAGGAAAGTGTACCACCAAACAATACTTTCAATTTTACTGTATCCTTTTTGTTTGTTTCTGCGACTTCTAGCATTAACTTTCCGTCATCAACCAAGACTTTTTCTCCAACATTTACGTCTTTCGCAAAACGTTTGTAACTCATGTAGATTTTTTCCTTGGTGCCTATACACTCCTCGTTCGTGAAGGTAAGTACATCGCCAGGCTTAATTTCTAAAGCGTTATTTTCTATTTTTCCCACGCGAAGTTTTGGTCCTTGCAAATCCGCAAGAAGACCTATGTGTAGGTTATATTTTTCATTTATGTATTGTACACGGTCTACAACCTCCTTGTGGTCTTGATGGGTACCATGTGAAAAGTTGAGTCTAAAAACATCCACTCCGGCTTTAACAAGTTCAAGCAGCATCTCATATGAGCTACATGCTGGTCCGACGGTTGCGAGTATTTTAGTGTTTTGGTGGTCTACTATCTCCATTATTCTGAATTGTATTTAAAATATACTACAATTATAATCAAAAATTGATCAGGCTTTAGTGTTGATAATATA
>CAYZUW010000105.1:0-11641 GCA_964481325.1 uncultured Saprospiraceae bacterium | reverse complement strand
CTGCTTGACAATACAATTATAGATGCTATACTTTTTTTTTGTAACAATAAATAAATCAACATTACCACGCATACTAAAAATGGGAAAGCCCATTGCGTCTCCACATAGCGCCAAAAAATTTGAACTGTATACAAATCTAAAGTGCTTGTCAAAAAGTCGAAGCTAAAAGTATTTCCTTGAAAATCTTCGACCACCTTTCCTTCATAAGAACTTCCTTTAGCGACTACATATTTAAGAATAAAAAGTGTACAAGTTGCAGCAAGCCATACTAGGTGATTCTTACTCACCCACTTTTCCTGCAAGCTATAATCAAAAATAAGGAGCACTCCCATAGGATAAAATATAAGTGGGTGCCCTAAATAACAAAGAGCTATTATGCCAATACCTAAGATGGGATAAGTTCTTTTACCTAGCCAAAGTAAATTTGACCGATCCATAGTCAGCCAAGCAAACATCAATGCGACAAAGGCCACGGATAAATATATTTCTGAAATAGCACTATAAAATTTATAACGCGTGAGGACTACTAAACTTAGAACAAGATAAAAGCCTCCCATTTTATGCTTTAGAAAGTGGACAATAAAAGCAAAAACACCGTAGAGAAAAAGTATCGGTGAGACTGAAACTAGTTTTAAAAAGGTAGGTAAACTCACTCCTAATTTGAGCGAAAGAATGGGAATCCACTGCCACAGATAATTAATCCTTCTGTCATGCGGGATATAAAACCCTTCTCGCCAAATCATCATATAGCTATACAAGGAACTGTCAAATATAGTGCTTCGCTCTAGCCACATGCACCATGCTAAGGCAAGGATACCAAGCATACCTATATGCCCAATAAGGATAAGTGCTCTTTCTTGAAATTTACTATTTAACATGGCAAAGATTCATGCCCTAAGGTAATGAATTTTTAAGCGACTCAATATAAACGGTTAGTTCTCGGGAAACCTACTCTGCCTTGCGAACTACGATTTTCTGCCCATCCATTTCTGCTATTTCGCCATCTCTCATTTTTTTTCTTTTTCTGAATTCTACTTCGCCATTAACTTTCACGAGGCCATCCTCAATAACAATCTTGGCATGTCCTCCACTTTGGACGAGCTGCATCAATTTGAGCAATTGATTGAGCTCGATATACTCTTCATCAGCTCTTAAGACAAATATTTTTTCGGACATAAAAGGAATAGAATTTTAGAATAAGGTAAAATCAAAGGTACTATATAATGTGTAAGACATTTGTCTATGATGGAGATATGGTCAACTGACAGGCCACAAAATACTTAGTACCCTAATAAAAAATGAGAATAGAAAAATTTCTATTCTCATTTTGGGTCTATGGATTACAATTTCATCAATACTAGCCATCCGCTATATATGCATCTAGAATCTCTACAAGATTTGGTTTAGGCACTAAGCCCTGAAAACGCTCAACCACCTTTCCCTTATTAACAAACAAGATAGTAGGCATTGATTTTATCTTGAAATGTTTTACCAAGCCTGGATTAGCGTCCACGTTTATTTTTGCTACGAGCGCTTTTCCTTGATATTCTTCTGCCATCTCATCGATAAATGGGCCAAGAATTTTACATGGTCCACACCAAGAAGCGAAAAAATCTAATATGACCGGAGTCTCCGCTTTAGCAACCAATTCGTTAAAATTATCATCGGTTATCTGTGGTGCGTGAAACTTAGGTTTTTTCTTTCTCCAGAACATCAATTTTCTTTTTAGAATTACGTGTTTACCAAAATTGGTTCTCCGAACCAAGCCAAGCATAGTGTTTTCAAGCCTCTTTATTTTTTAATTTTAGCGTTGCATCCATTGCACACCAAGGTATCCGCATTCTTTACTAGTCTAATACCATCTAGATGAGTTTCTACAAACTTTGCTACAAATGCCTTCTGGCTGGCATCTGTCTTTAGCTCTTTATATTCCTTAAATTCTCCCGCATACTCTTGTTTTCCCCAACAATTTGGGCAAATGTGATTTTCAATCAAGGTATCTCTATCTATTTTTTCACCTTTTTTAAAAAATTCTACAACTTTACTAATAATACTCATTTACAAAATATTTAAAAATTCAATAAGTGTGTACTCAAGCAAACAAGGACAAAAAGAGATTGTTTTAAATTTTGTTAATGAATATACCATCAAATTGCTCTTTTTTTTATGCTTTTTTTACACGGTAGCAAATATCGCAAGAATTGCAAAGAATACTAACTATAAATTAAGAATGTGGTATTTATTCTTAATCCGCTATTTGAATCTATATTTTATATTCAAAATATTACATTTGTCCTTTCGTTTACCTTCAAAACGGTAACTTTTAACTCAAAACATAACAGTTATGAAAAAATTCATGTTTTTATCAATTTTGGCGATTCTGGGATTAAGTTCTTGTAAATCAAGCAAAACGGTTACAAACAATACAACGACTAATACTCCCCAAGAAACAGTAGAAACTAGAACACCTCAAAGACCTGGGGGAGGACAAAGACCAGGTGGTGGTGGTCAAAGAGGTGGAAGAGACAGAGGTGAAATGTTCACCAGAATGGATGCAAACAACGATGGCAAACTCACCAAAGATGAACTGAGAGGTCCTTTAGCTGATAGATTTAGCGAAATTGATACCAACAAGGATGGATCAATATCTAAGGAAGAATTAATGGCAGCTCCAAGACCACAAAGAGGACAAAGACCTCGTGGTGGTGGTGGAAAGTAAATTTCCATTCTTTTCGAAAAGATTAAACTAATCTGCTTCAATATGGGTATTGGGGCAGATTTTTTTGTTTAAGCCCCCTTTAGTTATGCGTGAAATTTGGCTGCGCCCTAGATTGCGACTTATTATGATTTTTAATAGTGTCCAAGTTTTCAGCATTTTTTACAATTCTAAAGGATTAATTAGAAGCCTGAATTAAGCCAAGATTAGGTTTAATAAATGTCGCAAAAACACTAAATTTAGCCAGATATTGGAGGAAAAGACGACTTCACGAATTTGATGAAAAAGAAGTACCTTTGCCCCCTCAATACACTAGCATGACAGAGCAAAAAGAATCGCTAAATTTCATTGAAGAATTTATAGAGGAAGATATCAGAAATGGTAAACACGAGGGTCGTATCCATACTCGTTTCCCCCCTGAACCTAATGGATTCTTGCATATCGGGCATACCAAAGCTATATGGGTGAGTTTTGGGCTAGCTGAGAAATACGGAGGAGTGACAAATCTGCGTTTTGATGACACCAATCCTACGACTGAGGATACTGTATATGTTGACAATATAAAAAAGGATATTGCATGGCTAGGATATAATTGGGGAGACCGCGAATATTATACAAGTGACTACTTTCAGCAACTATATGATTTTGCCGTTGACTTAATCAAAAAAGGCCTTGCCTTTGTAGATGATAGTACTCCTGAAGAGATTGCTGCACAAAAAGGTTACCCTACTAAGCCTGGGACGGACTCTCCTTATAAAAATAGAAGCATCGAAGAGAATCTGAAGCTCTTTGAAGGCATGAAAAATGGGGAGTACGAAGATGGTTCCCGTGTGCTTCGCGTAAAGGTAGATATGTCAGCACCAAATATGCATATGCGCGATCCAGTTATCTATAGAATCAAAAAAGAAACACATCATCGGACTGGCGATGATTGGTGCATTTATCCTATGTATGATTTCGCGCATGGACAAAGTGATAGTATCGAAAAGATAACCCATTCTCTTTGTTCGCTAGAATTTATTCATCATAGACCTTTATATAACTGGTTTATAGAGAAGTTGGAAATATTTCCCTCTCGTCAAATCGAATTTGCGAGAATGAATGTTTCTTATATGATTACTAGTAAGCGAAAATTACTAAAGCTCGTAGAAGAAGGCCTCGTAAATGGATGGAATGACCCACGTATGCCAACTATCTCTGGCTTGCGTCGTCGAGGTTATACTCCGTCAAGTATTCGAGATTTTTGTGCGGCTACTGGCCTTGCAAAAAGAGACAATGTAATCGAAGTGGAATTGCTAGAATCTATACTTCGTGCAGAGCTGAACAAAACGACTCAACGTGTCCATGTCGTACTGGATCCGGTATCGCTTGTCATCACAAACTATCCTGAGGACAAAACAGAAATAATGACAGCAGTGGTCAATCCAGAGGATGAGAATAGTCCTACTAGAGAGATTCCATTTAGTGGTCGTTTGTTTATAGAGCGTGAAGATTTTCAAGAAGTAGACCCTGGAAGAAAATACTATCGTATGGCTCCAGGTAAAAATGTGCGACTGAAGAACGGCTACATCCTGAACTGCACGGGGTGCACGAAAGATGAAAATGGCAAGATTACAGAAATCCAAGCGACTTACTATGAAGCAAGCCGCAGTGGTAGCGATACCTCGGGCGTAAAAGCGAAGGGCACCTTGCATTGGGTGAATCAAGCAACGGCTATCCCTGCAGAGGTAAGATTGTACGATCGCTTATTTACAGACCCGACACCGACTTCGCATGAGGATAAAGATTTTATGGAATTTTTCAACCCTGATAGTATAAAAGTCGTCGAGAAAGCATATTGTGAACCATATTTGGCGAATGCAAAACAAGATGATAAATTTCAGTTTATTCGTTTGGGATATTTTACGCCAGATTACGACAGTACTTCTGAGCGTTTAGTATTTAATAGAACGGTTAGCTTAAAAGACTCATGGAAAAAAAAAGCAAAAGTAAGAGTACATGTATAGCATATTCTTAAAAGAAATAAATACGTTTTTCAGTTCGCTTATCGCGTACATAGTCATCGGAGTATTTCTTGTGATATTGGGTTTGGTGATATGGGTATTCCCCGATACCAGTTTGCTCAACTACGGCTACGCTACCCTAGATCAATTATTCGAAATTGCCCCTTTAATTTTTATTTTCCTATTACCAGCAATCACAATGCGCTCCTTTGCAGAAGAGAATCAGAATGGTACATTTGAGTTGTTATCGACCAAACCGATTACGGATTTCCAAATTCTGTTTGGGAAGTATCTAGCCTGTACCCTACTTCTCGTCTTGGCTATATTGCCTACAGCATTCTACTACTATACCGTATATCAGTTGGCAAGCCCAGCAGGGGATTTAGACACTGGAGCAATAATGGGTTCTTATTTTGGACTAGTGCTATTAGGTCAAGCTTTTGTCGCTATTGGTATATTTGCCAGTTCACTCTCACAAAACCAAATAGTCGCTTTTGTACTAGCAACCTTCCTTTGTTTTTTCGTGTATTATGGATTTGACTTCCTTAGTCGACTACCTTTCTTAGTAGGTAAGTCAGATGATCTCGTACAAATGTTGGGCATAGACTATCATTACAAATCAATCAGTCGTGGCGTAGTAGATTCGAGAGACTTGATTTATTTTATAAGCCTTACAGGTATTTTTTTATTATCGACACAGCTAGTGCTGAGCAAAAGAAAGTGGTAAAGAATGAGCAGCAACAAACTAAAATCGATTTATAATTTCGGGATTGCAGTCGCAATCTTTACCCTCTTAAACGTAGTAGGTAGCTTTCTATATACCACTTTTGATTTGACAGAAGATAAGCGATTCTCCATTACAGAACCAACCAAACAACTACTGAACCAACTAGATGAAGATGTTCTTATCAAAATATATTTGGCAGGTGAACTACCTGCTGGAGTAAAAAGACTCCAAAAGTCAACGGTAGAACTATTGGATGGATTCAGGAATCACTCCTCTCGTATAGAATATATTATTGAGAATCCATTGGGGGGCACAGTCGAGGAAGATAATGCTGCTAAAAAATTCCTTGCCGACCAGTTTATCTACCCTAACAACTTGGTAGTCAAGGGCGCTGAAGAGAATAGAGAACTCCTCTTTTATACCTACGCCAATCTGAGCTACAAGGGTCGAAACATTCCTGTCAATCTTGTTGCGAAGGAAGGAGGAAACCTTTCTGACTATGATATCAATAATTCTATCAACCTATTGGAATACAAATTCGCAGATGCAATCAATAAATTGTCTACAGGTATAAAACCCAATATCGCCTTTACCCGTGGTCATGGAGAATTGGATGACTTGAAGACCGGTTCTTTTAGAAACGCTATGAAGGCTAGGTATCGAGTAGGCTACTACAATCTAGATAGCACCACGCATATCGATAATAATCTAGACCTTTTAATCATCGCTAAACCTACAGAGACTTTTCCGATCAAGCACAAATTTCAGATAGATCAGTACATCATGAATGGAGGGAAGGTCATCTGGTTGATTGATAAAATGGGAATCAATTTGGATAGTATGATGAGGGCACCTGTTATCATCCCCAATGACTATCCATTGGATATTGATGATCTTTTGTTTTCTTATGGTGCACGGATACAGCCAAACTTATTGATGGACTTACAATGCACCCAAATAGAACTTGCTATAGATGCTAAGGGGTCTAGGGATAAATTTGATTGGTATTTCCATCCTGTCATTACACCACAAATCGATCATCCGATAGTAAAAAGCTTAGACGGAGTGAATCTGTATTTCCCAAGCACCATGGATACCATACGGACAAAATCTTATGTCAAGAAGACGCCCATCCTGATGAGTTCAGAAGCGACTCGTCTCAAGCGCTCTCCCATAGATATGTCCTTTAATATTTTGCGCGGTGTGCCACCAAAGAGTCAATGGAATAAGGGCAAGCAAATAGTAGGTCTTTTACTAGAAGGCACCTTTGATAGTGAGTACGATGGAAGAGTGACCAGCGAGATGCAAAATATCCTAAAAAGTATTAATCAACCCTACAGAGCGAAGAGTCCAGAAAATAAGATGCTGGTTGTATCCGATGGAGACATAATCAAAAACCTGGTTAATCCGCAAAATAATTCTCCGCTTCCCCTTGGATTTAATAGATGGAGTGGTTATACTTTTGCCAATGAGAACTTCCTGATTAACAGCATAGAATATATGTTAGATGATGCTAATTTGTTTGAAGCTAGAGGAAAAGAAGTAAAATTAAGAAGGCTTAATACCAAGAAAGCGACAGAAGAAAGAGGTTTTTGGCAAATTTTGAACATTTTGGTTCCCTTATTTTTGCTAGCTTTATTTGGTATCGGCTTCACCTTTATTCGCCGAAGAAAATTTAATAAATAAGAATATGAAATCCAATTTTCTATTACCCCTCCTTTTGGTTTTATTATTAGGTGCTACATCCTTCTATTACTTTTCTGATAAGAACTATACTAGTTCTAGTAAAGAAACTGGAGATTGGGTTATGCACGTAGAAAACCCGGATGATATCCACCGTATTTTTATTGCTGACCGACAAGGTGGAAAAGCAGATATTCGTCGCCAAAAAGGAGGATATTGGAAGTACAATAATAAATATAATGCAAATCCAAATGTAGTCGCAAATGTCCTCGATGCGGTCACTAGAATCAGATTGCAAAGCCGCCCGTCACAAGCTGCCATTCCGAATATGATTAAGACTTTATCTACCAAAAGTACCAAGGTGATTTTGTATGATAAAAACGATGAAATACTTAAGTCCTACTACATAGGTGGAGTTACGCCAAACGAGCTGGGGACTTTCATGATATTAGAAGGATCTGACAATCCTTATATCATGGAGATACCTTACGCACATGTAAGTTTGAAGCAACGCTTTTTTACTGGGGACGAAAAATGGAGGGACAAAACTTTAATTGAGTATAGCCCTAAAGATATATTGAGTGTAAGTGTCGAATATCCAACTCGAAAAAATAAATCGTTCAAGTTGAGCAAAAAAAATAAACAATGGGAGGTTGTTCCATTCTACCCTACTACTAAAAAAATAGAAAAAACGCTCAATACTGATTTAGTGGAAAACTACTTACAAGGGTTTAAGAAATTAGGAGCGGAGACTTTCGAGACTCGTGAATCTTTCCTAAAGAGGGAAACCAACCAGCGCCAATTTTGCATTTTGAGACTGGTCCTCCGTGATGGTTCGCAGGATGAAATTCACTTCTACCCTATCCAGCACTATACAGACGGAGATTTGACGAAGCCAGAACCGGTCACCAGATATCTGACTATTAATAGCAAGAAAGATTCTTACCTGACGCAGCATCTTGTTTTCAAAGAGTTATTCTGGGCTTATGAATTCTTTTTTGAAGGCTAGTTCTTTTTGGGCGCTCCCGCTTACGGTCTTTGTTTTTAATTTGATTTGTAGCCTATAATCTAGCTTATTTCTTCCAGTTAAGCTAGTAGTATTTATTTGGAGAGACCTTCAGCGGTCGGGCCCCTCCGGGCTCGCTATTCAGCTCGGTCACACTTCCGTACCTCCAGTGTGACGTAAACCCCTCCATACCCCTAGCGCATGTAAAACCGAAAAGATTTAAATTTAAAATGTAAAAGCATAAAGGCTTTAGGTAACACTTTAGCTATTAGTGGCTATATTCTAATACCTACCCTAAAATTAGTCCTTCGCCACTACGCATAAGTCTCAGCAAAGTATAATTCATCTAATTTTCCTTTAGATGAATAAAAAATCATCAATTTGGCTTAATTTCACATTGTGAAAATGAAGTATGGCATTCTCTTTTTATTGGGTTTTTTATTCCTCTCTTCTACCGTAGATTGGGGATTTTTTGGACATCGAAGAATCAACAAGCTCGCCTGCTTCACCTTACCCCAAGACCTCTTTGGATTTTATAAAAGTAATATTGACTATATCAGCGACCACGCTGTTGATCCTGATAAAAGAAGGTATGCTTCTAAGTTTGAAGCCATACGGCATTATATAGATTTAGACATTTGGGGAGAAGCGCCATTTAATAATATTCCTCGCGGTTGGGTAGATGTGATGATGCACTATACCAGTATCAAAAAGATAACCTCGAAAGGAGATACTTTAAGCTGGTTGAGTACTGATCTGATGCCATATGATTTGAGAAAACCTGCAAAAACTTTCACCTTTCAGAATACGGAAATAAATTATAACAGCTATCGAAGTTTTATATATGAGCATGTGCTCTCTACCTATTATGATGATGATAGAAGCATTTCTAAAAAAGACATGGTGGCTTTCTTCAATGGAAAATATGGTATCGAGGTAAAGGGCAGTAAATTTATCACCGTTGATGAATTTTCTGAACATGGTATCGTCCCTTTTCATTTGGCTTTCATGCAGAAAAAATTGGAGAAGGCATTCTTGGCTAAAAACATCCCTAGTATCTTAAGACTATCTGCAGAGATGGGCCATTATTTAGGAGATGCACATGTCCCCTTGCACACCACCGAAAATTATAATGGACAGCTCACTGATCAATTGGGTATCCATGGATTTTGGGAGAGTAGAATTCCAGAATTGTTTGCAGACAACGAATATGATTACTTTGTAGGCAAAGCCAATTATATAGAAGACAAAGAAGATTTTTTTTGGGATGTGGTTTTAGATAGTCATGCTTTGGTAGATAGTGTCTTGTTGATTGAAAAGAACTTAAGCGAAACCTTTCCACAAGATCAACAAATCTGTTATGATGATAGAGGGAATCAACTCACCCGTACACAATGTAAAGAATACGCTAAAGCCTATAGCCTTCGCATGAATGGTATGGTCGAAAAAAGGATGCAAGACGCCATACTCGCAATAGGGAGTGCCTGGTACACCGCCTGGGTAGATGCAGGACAGCCAGTTTTATCGAACCTAGGCATAGAAAGTGACGTACTAATTACAGAGGAAGACAGTAAAATAAATAGCGCGTTTGAATCAAAAAAGATAAAAGGAAGAGCGCATTAAGCAATGGTTTGGCAATAAATTTTAAATCGTTGACAAGCAGAATGCTATAATCATCCACATAAACTTTATAATCGACTGCAACCAAATATGAGTAATAAACAACACAGCACGATAGGATTGATGATAAGGGGAGCCGCTATGGGCATGGCAGAAGTAATACCAGGCGTTTCTGGTGGAACGATTGCATTCATTACAGGGATATACGAAAGACTCATCAATAGTATCAAGTCTATTGGACTACCTTTAATCGGCGTAGCCAAACAAGACGGTATTGCCGGATTATGGAAAGCAGTCGATGGTAATTTTTTACTCTTTCTGATAGGGGGCATGATTGGAGGTATTGTTATCGGTGTGTTTGGTATTTCATTTTTATTAAAGAATTACCCTCCTATCGTTTGGGCCTTTTTCTTTGGCTTGATATTAGGATCCGTGTTTTTTATTGGAAGGCAAATCAAAGGCTGGTCATGGAAAGAAATCCTCGCCCTAATTATTTGCACAGTAGCGGCTTATTTTTTGACAACTTCCCTACCCGCTGCAGGATCTACCTCCTATGTGTATGTATTCATTTCAGGTATGATTGCCATTAGCGCTTTGATATTGCCTGGTATTTCAGGATCCTTCATATTGCTTATCATGGGTATGTACACCTATATCGTGCAAGACACACTTAAGGGGGTCTTATCTACCTTTGCAATGGATAAGATTATCACGATGATGGTATTCGGTCTGGGTTGTTTGACCGGCTTGATGAGTATCTCTAGAATATTATCATGGACTTTCGCCAACTATAAAAATGTAACCCTAGCCGCTTTAACGGGCTTTATGCTAGGCTCTCTAAATAAAATATGGCCTTGGAAACAAGCGACCGATTGGCTGCGTGATACAGATGGAAATATCATCATGGACGAGGATACTGGTTTGCCTGATAAGATATTGATGGAAGACAATATCAGTCCTACTGCCTACGAAGCGGCTACAGGACTTAATGCATATCTTCCTTTAGCGATTGTCTTCTTTATAGTAGGATTGGGTATCGTATTTCTAATGGCCAAAGCAGACGACAATAAAGACTAAGGCGTACATGAAAAAACTTGGTCTGATTGGCAAGAACATCGAGTATTCTTTTTCTAAACAATACTTTACCAATAAGTTTGCGAAAGCCGGTATCACAGATTGGTCTTACGAATTGTACTCTCTTGACCATATCGATCAGCTCCCCCAACTTCTACATTCAGAACCAGAACTCGTAGGACTCAACGTTACTATTCCTTTCAAAACAGAAGTTCTAAAATATATACATAGCATAGAAGATACTGCGCTGCAGATTGGAGCGGTCAATACTATATCTATAAGTTCAGATAAAAAACTGCGAGGGGCTAATACAGATGTAATTGGGTTTGAGGAGTCATTGTTAGAATTTATACCTAGGCATAGAATAAATCTTAGGGCCTTGGTACTAGGCACTGGGGGCGCCTCCCAAGCCATTACTTTTGTATTGAAAGCATTGAACATTCCATATACCATGGTAAGCCGTACCAGTGAAAAAGGCATTCTCTATTCGGAATTAGATAAACAAGTATCAACGACGCACAAGCTTATCATCAACACGACCCCTTTGGGCACCTTTCCTAAGGTAGATGAATGTGTAAATATTCCCTTTGAGTATATTGACGAAACACACTTTTTGTATGACTTGGTATATAACCCTTTGAAGTCGCAATTCTTGAAACAAGGTGAAAATCGCGGTGCGAAGATTAAGAATGGTTTGCAGATGTTAGAAGGACAGGCGGAGGCGGCTTGGAGGATTTGGGAGAAGAACTTTAATACCTAATGTAAGTCTACAAAATTTACTTGAAATCTATTCCTTAGAGACTCATTAAGGG
>CAYZUW010000104.1:0-11662 GCA_964481325.1 uncultured Saprospiraceae bacterium | reverse complement strand
GCTAGTGTAAAACCAACCAACGAAACCATCAACACTAATAATAGTGAGATTTTTTTCATACTAATCCAATTTTAATTAAAAAATATATTCTTAAGTCTTCAAAAATAGGTCAATTATAGCAATCTATGTTAACCAAACGTTAACTTTTTTAACATAAATATTAAAAAAAACCTAAATCTAAGAACTTATACAACTTTAAACGAACTAAAGGGCATAAATGTCCACTGGTCTCTGCAATTCATGTAAATACATTTTAACAGTATTCTGCATACCGTAATATAAAGCGTCTGAAACTAGCGCATGACCAATGGACACTTCCAACAATTTTGGGATATTTTGCGCAAAAAAATTAAGGTTGTCAAGATTCAGGTCATGTCCTGCATTTATACCCAAGCCTAGTGCATTTGCCTCTTTTGCAGCGGCTACAAAAGGAGAAATGGCAGCTTTTTTATCCTTTTTATAGTATTTAGCATAGTCTCCCGTATAGAATTCAATCCTATCTGTACCTACCTTTTTCGCCCCTTCTACCATTTTTAAGTCTGGATTGAGAAAAATAGATACCCTCACCCCTAAAGAATGCATACGTTTTACGATATCCTGTAATTTGGACAGATGTGTAATGGTGTCCCATCCTGAATCAGAAGTCAAGGCTCCAGGGGCATCTGGCACTAAGGTTACCTGATGGGGCTTATGTTTTTCAACCATTGACAAAAATTTATCTGTTGGATTCCCTTCTATATTAAATTCCGTTTTAACCACTTCTTTTAAAATTGGGATATCATCATAGCGAATATGGCGTTCATCGGGTCGAGGATGAACTGTAATTCCCTGAGCTCCAAAGCTTTCAAAATCTTGAGCAACTTTTCTCAAATCTGGCAAATTGCTCCCTCTGCTATTCCGAATTAGAGCGATTTTGTTTATGTTGACACTTAATTTAGTCATTTAATAAGGCTTAAATAATGAATTGCTAAATTAGCAATTCGATAGCTATTAAATGGGCTAAAAATAAAAGCAATGGATATCAAAGATTCAGTCCTTGATTCAGATCAGCAAGCTGGTTTTGATCAAGCACCTATAGGCTTTAACTTTTTTAAGAATTTTTTCATTCTTCTAGGTAATGTATTGCTAGGTGCTTTGATGGCTGCCCTTTTTAGCCTTGTAGTAGCCGTTCTATGGGGCTATGATTTTATGGATCTTCAAGATTTATTGAGTGGTTATGATTCAGAGGCCGATCCCAGCTTGCTTAGACTGATACTGGGTTTAAATCAAGCATTTACATTCTTATTACCTGGTTTGCTTACTGCTTTTATTATCTACAAAAGAAATTGGATTAAAAACTTATTCCTCAGCATTGCCCCCTCTCCCAAAAATTGGAGTTTAGGCGTAGTGATTCTACTATGCGCTATGCCATTGGTCCAATACACCTACTTCCTCAATCAACTCATTCCACTGCCTGAATCATGGTTAGCGCAAGAAGAATCAGCTGAGGCTATGTTGAAAATAATAATGACATATAATGCGCCCTATGAGCTTATTTTCAATCTCCTTCTGATTGCCGTATTGCCAGCTCTAGGAGAGGAGATTGTGTTTAGAGGCATATTTCAAAAGAATTTGCAGTGGTTGTTAAGCAATCCACATATCGCTGTATGGGTAGCCGCTTTCTTTTTTAGCGCAATTCACTTTCAGTTTGCTGGTTTTATCCCTCGCTTGTTATTAGGAGCCGTACTCGGCTATTTGTTTTACTATACACAAAATCTCTGGGTTCCTATAGTAGCCCACTTTTTCAATAATGGCATTCAAGTCCTCATGGATTTCTTCTTTAAGGAAGAAATAAGTGCTGTGGATATAGATAGTTTAGAATCTGTTCCATGGTATGTAGGTTTAATTTCTCTTGTTGTTGTAGTTGGCCTAATCAATTATTTGCGAAAAATAAATATTCCTAAAACAGCCCCGCAAAACCCTATATGAATTCTACTTTGAAGACGCGTGGTCTTACTGCGATAGTGTTTATTGCCGTTATGATAGCGGGTATATTTTTCAATAGTTATTCTTTTGTGCTATTGATAAGCACTATAATTGGGGGTTGCATATGGGAATTCCAATCCATTACTTGCGAAAAAAACGTATTGCGATTGATTATTTGTCTTACAGGCGCAATTGTAATCAGTCTTTTCCTAGCTGCAGCGAACTCCAATCCAGCATTTGATCATCTCATAGTGGATAGCATTTTCGTTTTGATATTGACTATTATCTTAGTATGTATTCTGGAATTATTTTCTCATTCTAAAAACCCTTATAAAAACATTTCATTTTCCATATTCAGTGTGGTCTATTTCAGTTTTTTTATTAGCAGTTTCTTCTTTATTGCCTTTCATGATGAAGGACATCATCTACCCTGGCTGATATTTGCCATCATCGCTTTGACTTGGACAAATGACACTATGGCATATATAGTAGGCTCTCAAATAGGAAAAAATAAGATGTCTCCTCAAATATCTCCAAACAAGACTTGGGAGGGAACTGTCGGAGGAATTGCATTTACAATTGTCTTTGCTTTATTGTTTTACTATTTTCTTGGCTATTTCACCCCTTTTCAATGGGTAGTTATTGCCTTAATTATAGGCATATTTGGCACTTTTGGAGATCTTGTAGAGTCAATGCTTAAAAGAAGCCTAAGTGTTAAAGATACTGGAACCTTATTGCCTGGACACGGTGGTTTACTCGATAGATTTGACTCATTTATCTTTCATCTGCCATTAACCGTCTATTTTATAGAACTAACGTCAAGATTTTAGGTTATCTTTGGCGGAAGTTTGTAAACACGAAATTTATCTTGTTAATTCATAAATAAGGTGTATCGGTATTAATTAAGCTATTATTGGGTCTTTCCTTAGTTTGCTTGACAATATGCTATTTCATGCCAAGTGTTTATACTTTGGCTATCGTTATTTCAGTCGCCTTTTTCCTAATGGTGATGCAGTTTTTTCGCAATCCAAACCGTCAAATTATTACCCCTAGTGATAAAAAGGTGTTTGCCCCTGCAGATGGAAAAGTTGTAGTTATCGAAGAAACTATGGAAAATGAGTACTTTAAGGACAAGCGCCTCCAAGTGTCAATTTTCATGAGTCCTCTCAATGTGCATGTCAATAGAAATCCAATTAGTGGTATAGTTAACTATATCAAACACCATGAAGGCCGATATCTAGTAGCTTGGCATCCAAAATCTTCCAGCGAGAATGAACGAACTACAGTGGTCATCGAAAATAATGGCGCTGAAGTACTCCTTAGACAGATAGCAGGTGCGGTAGCGAAAAGAATTGTGAATTACTTAGAAGAAGGTGAGACGGTAGAACAAGGTAGAGACTTAGGCTTTATCAAATTTGGATCTAGAGTCGATTTATTCCTCCCATTAGGCACGGATATAAATGTTCAAATCGGCGATAAAGTAAAAGGTAACAGGACCGTAATAGCCAATCTTTAAAAATTTCTTTTCTCTCAAATTCTATATTAGGGGAATAATGATAGAGTTTGTATGTAGCGAGTAATTCTAATATTATCCTAAGAAATAGAAGTCTCCCTCCTATTTTCAGCTGTATCACTGTTGCGAAAGGACGATTCAGATTCATTCAAAGCCTCTTGCCAAATAACCTCTCCTTTAGCATTGATATAAGACCAAATGTCATCATTTTCAACCAAAGCTAAATTATCTCTGAAAGGGTTGGCAGAGTCATATTGGAAAGGAATAATTTGTGCACCTGATTTGTCTATGTAACCCCACTTCCCATTGCTTTGCACAGCTGCTAGACCGTCAACAAAATGACTAGCATTGTCATACGCAGGATGTATAGTCAATTGTGCATTTTTATTAAGGAATCCATATTTATTGTTGATCTTCACAAGACCCAATCCGTCGGAAAATTCACCAGCATATGAATATAAGGGGGGCTGAATAAGTTCTCCCGATTCTTTCAAATATCCATAACTATTATCTTGCATCACCACAGCCATACCATCCTTAAATTGACCAAAAAATGGATTTGCTGGAATATCAAATTGAGGTTCAACAACTACTTCGCCTTTTGTATTAATGTATCCGTAGACTCCATCAATTTCTACTACAGCTAAAGAATTTTGGAATGGGTGAGCCATATCAAATCCAATAGGAATAACAATCTTACCTTTTGTATCGATATAACCATATTGTCCTTCTTCTTCCATCATCACGGGAGCTATTCCATTGCTAAATTGTCCAGCAGCAAAAAACTGAGGTGTGATAATATAGTCCCCATCATGGTTTATATAACCCCACTTATCTCCCACTTTCACAGCGGCCAAATATTCATTAAAATCTCCAGCTTGATCAAATTGAACATCAATCGCCAGGCTCCCTCTCTCATCTATATATCCCCATTTCGTAACAAGACGTGCCCTTGCTTTTTGTTCTTTGAATTTTCCTACAAAATTAAATAGATGTTTCATCAACAAGCGACCTAAGTTGTCCAAAGGGACAGGTTTATTGTTGAATGTGACAATCGAAAAACCGTTGTGAAAATCTTCTACCTTGAAGTATTGAGGCTCTATCACGATCTGACCATGCGCATTCATGAAGCCAAATTTATTATTCTCCCTTATCTTATAAAGATGTGTTTCCATATTTCTTTGTCCTGGCACTTGTTGGGATATTTTCTACTGCTCCACTATTAAGCGAAACTCATCCACTATATCTCTGCTTTCTTGATCGGAAAGATAAGCAAATTTTCCTTGTTTGTTTATGATGTGGTAAAGTGGTATCGAAGATATATCATAGTCTTTGGCCAAATCCTGTAACGAGATAGCCCAAGTATTGACACCCAAAGGGTTATGCCTGATCATTGCGTCACGCCAAGCCTCTTCTTTTTTATCAATAGAAACATTGAGCAACACCACTCCCAAGTCTTGTAATCGTTTTCTGATGTCTTTTGATTTTTTGAATCCAGCAATACAAGGTTTACACCGACTCGCCCAAAAACTAACATATACTACCTTACCTTGGTAGTCAGTCAATGATATAAGGTTTCCACTCTTATCAATCATATCAATATCCTCCGCTGAAATATTCTCCACGCCAGAAATGTCACCACCATACATCCGCATTACAGCATCTGTATATTGCGGGCAAGCGTTTTGTAATTGACTTATTTTTAATCTTCCCAATTCAGAGTCCCCACTTTTTTCATATACTTTGACTAATAAATGCGTCGTCAAATAGCATTTTGATTCGCCAGAAAGTTGCCCCTCGATTTGGGTATATATTTTAGTGTATGCCCTATTTTGAAATGGATCATTTGGGAGATAATTGTATATCGCGTTCGCTTTTAGCGCATTCTTATAAGAAGGGTTATTGATAGCTGTCGCATCATTCCAAGAAACACCTTGCCCTAGGTTCAATTGCGCTTTGGCAGATTGAATAGCACCTGCATCTAATTGATTGTACCGATACAAAATCCAATACAATTTATCTGACTCTCTCAGGTATGTGGCTTTAGTAGTATAGAATTTTTTTACTGTGCTACTAATAGTAGAACTGTATTGCGCGATTAAGCCTTGCTGCGCATCAAATCTTTGATTGAGTTTCTTCACAAAATCATTGGCTGAAGATTGTTGTCCTTGCGAAACCATCGTTTGTGAAAATAATATGTCTAAGTACGCGCACTCCATGCTCGCCAATTGTGTCCCACCAGATAGTTGGTCAAATGCTGCTATGAAATTATTGTCTGCACTGCCAACTCCAGAAAATTGCAGTGTGTTGCTTACATTCTGACCATCAAATGTAATACTAGGGGAAGAATCTGTATCAACGTATACAGGAAAGACATAATCATTATAATTGAACTCAATAAAACTTGCGTTCGCAATGGGATAAATAAATTCTGCATAGCCAGATGTGGAAAGGTCTATACGATGTGTCTTAGTCAACTGCCCTACTTCCAAGTGCGCTTGTTGTATATACACCGCAGTAGTTGTAGCATTCTTGACCTGAATCTTGATTCGTATATCTTTTGCAGAAAGTACACCAATAGCAAAGAATACAAAAAAGACAATAAAACAGGGAAGCAAAACACGTTTCATGGAAAACACATTATTATTTATGCTAATATCATACTTTTAGACGTAATTTTTATAATTCGTTACTTCCTTATGCCTCTTTTTCTTCCGCAACAGCAGCATTTTCAGCTTTCATCTGAGGGAAAAATATAACCTCTTGTATAGAACTATTATTAGTCAAGTGCATACACAATCTATCAATACCAATTCCCAAACCCGATGTAGGCGGCATTCCATACTCCAATGCTCGTAGAAAATCTTCATCCAAAACCATAGCTTCATCGTCTCCTCTTTGCGCCAATTTGAGTTGGTCTTCAAATCTTTTACGTTGATCTATAGGGTCATTCAGCTCTGAGTACGCATTAGCCAATTCTTTTCCATTTACGAACAGCTCAAAGCGTTCTACCAAGCCTTCTTTAGACCTATGCTTTTTGGCTAATGGACTCATCTCTATCGGATAATCTGTGATATATGTAGGCTGTATGAGATTGTGCTCAACCTTTTCTCCAAATATCTCATCGATCAGCTTCCCTTTACCTAAGCTAGGATCAACCGCGATATGCAAGTCCTTACATACTTGTCTAAGTGCCGCTTCATCCATATCAGAAATATCGATACCCGTATATTCTTTGATAGAATCAAACATGGTCAACCTTTTGTACGGCCCCGCAAACTCAATCGTGTTATCACCAATTTTTACCGTAGTTTCTCCATTTACTTCTTTGGCGATATATCCCAGGCAGTTCTCTACCATCTCCATCATCCAAATATAATCCTTATAAGCCACGTAGATTTCCATCATCGTAAATTCTGGATTATGCGTCCTATCCATCCCCTCGTTTCTAAACATCTTACCGATTTCATAGACGCCATCAAAGCCACCCACTATCAGCTTTTTCAGATAGAGCTCATTGGCAATACGCATGTACAGCTCCATATCCAAGGTATTATGATGTGTCGCGAATGGTCTCGCTGAGGCACCACCATGTATAGGTTGTAAGATGGGCGTTTCTACTTCCATCCATCCATGACTATCGAAGAAAGTCCGCATCGCACGAATCAATTTATTTCTTTTGAGAAAAACGGACTTGACATCATTATTCACTACCAAGTCAACATATCGTTGTCTGTATCTCAATTCTGGGTCCGTAAAAGCATCGTAGGTATTGCCTTCCTTATCCACCTTGACGATAGGCAGATTTCGCAGCGACTTACTCAAAAATCTGAGAGACTTTACTTTTATAGATACCTCTCCCGTTTGTGTGCTAAACAATTCCCCTTCGACCCCTATAAAATCACCGATATGCAATTGTTTCACTATGCTATCATTCAGCGCTATCTCTTCTTCCGTTTCACCGATTGCGCCTTTTTTCATATACAGTTGTATACGTCCATGCGAATCCTGCAGCTTAGCAAAAGGGCCACGTTGTCCCATAAATCTACCCCCTATACTGACTGATCCATTCTCCGCATACTCTCCTACTCCTTTCACTCTTGCAGCAGATAATAAATCTTCCAAACTCCCAACTTCCTTTCCGTCTTCCGATGTAATGGTGTCGCCAAATGAAAATTGACTTGCAAAATCTTCGTTATCGCTGAGATTAGCAGCCTTAAATTTATTCTTCAGTATCAACTCCATCAAAGCCTCCCCCTTCTCTGCACCTACACCTTTCATGCTAGATAAATATTCGGATAGTTGGCGTTTATAGTCTGCAGTAGTATAATCCGTGGTTTTAAAATTCACCTCAAAACGGGCAGCTGGATAAGGATTCACCCCTATTTGCTCCAATTGTTCCATGGATTGTCTACGTACTACTTCTTGTTCGCTGAGTTGCATATTGAAAAATTTTGATGGATTGCAGCAGTTATATCCGCCTTACCCTGATTATTTAAGCCCAAAATTATCAAATGATGTTAAAATTTCGTCTTATTTGAAGATTAACTTTCACATATTATACCTGTACTTGGTTTCCAGTTTTTATATAATTAACTTTGAATGAAGAGGATAAGCCGTAAAAGGGCAGTTATTTTTGACATATGGGGCCTACCCTGACAAGCCTCCTAAGGTCGTTTGCCAGGGTCTCTATGTTTCGTAGCTCGCTGTTCGCTCGGTCCCTTTGCTGCCTATCGGCTAGCCAGGGACTATCGATGCCCGCATCGATACTACTGCACAGCGCTAGTCCATAAAAACGAACAAGGATTGTGAATCGAACACTTTTGAATTGTATTGGGACACTTACATTGATATTGTGCTTATGTACTTTTTCTAAAGCACAATGTCCAGATGAAGATATTGATATAGTCAATACTAATGTAGTCGACTGTGCAGGGACATTCTCCTTTAATAATCAACTCTGTCCTTCTGATCAAATATTTTTTGAATTAGAACAAGACATAGAGGTTCCTCCAAATACTCAAATTTCTTGGTACAAAGATACCGACTCCAATGTAGATTACATTCCTACAAATTTTATTGGTGTTTCTGAGATAACAGCAAATCCATCAACCGTTTCCCCTTGCAATCCTTGTCCAGAATTATTAGGCATTATGGTCGATGCTTGCCAAGACATTCAGGGTACTTTCAACTTTGGACCTGAACCCAATAATGAGTTTGTGGTCATTGGATCTGGAGGAGGATTTAATACAAATGAATTATTTCTAGACTTAGCGATTGGCAATAACTTTGAACCAGGCGGCACTCCAACTGGCTCGAATGCGGACATTGGTGCTGGACAACCATGTACACTCACCTTCCCGTCCACAAATATTATTTCCAATGTGATGCAATCTGTAGGATGTGTTGAAGTTTTTGCTGCAGGACCAAATACCGATATTCCAGCAGGAGCCATATTTTTACTTTTCACCTCCTGTGCGGCTACTCCATTTTACGATTTTGAGGCCCTCTGTGCAAATGGCGCGCCTATCTACATTAGTCAAAGTACTTGTTGCAGAACAATCGGCGCCTTCACCAATGGTTCCGATTCTGGTTTTAGAACTACAATCCTTGATTTTGATTGTGGATGTAATTCTTCTATTACACATGATACTGGAAATCCTATTTTAATGTCTATTCCTCCAACCACAGGTGGTGGCATAGTTTACTTTGACATAAATGACAATTTAGTCTATGAATCTACAAATTGTGTAGCACCACCAGTAAATGTTATTCCACTCCCATCTGTAACTTCCAATGTTGCACCATATTCCTATACTGTGCTTCCTGAAGATTGCGGCAATACCATCACTATTCAAGGAATATTAAATCCTACTTTCGATGGATGTAATGATGCAATAACCCCTAGTTTTTCTTTTACGGTAGTATGCGAAACACCAGATTTGGGGGAAGCAGAGATTTGTGTGGGCCAGACAATAGACTTAGCAGACCTACTAGATCCACTTTATCCGGATGGCTTTTGGTTTGACAACTCTGGTCAACTTACAGAATTTACTGCGACTGAAATTGGGAATCAAGAAATCAACTTCTTTTCCACAGACTGTTGTGTTTTGCAAACTTCTACTATCATAAGTGTCACGGAGGGCCAATCTGTCATGACTGTACAAGACACCACCTTATGCCCTGGGCAAGCCGAAATTGACTTAGATGGATTGATTACTGAAGCGAATGTTCCTCTAGGAGAATGGAGCGGAGACGGTGTCAATGGGAGCACCTTTGACCCCGATGGATTTCAAGACGAAACCATCTCCGTGTTTTTTACTCCTGAAGAATGTGGACCGATGTCAGAAGTAGCAATAATCATTTCTCCAGCCCCAGAGCTAATGATCAATGAAACAATCTGCGCCACAGATTCTATTACGATTAATGGAGAAGTATATAATATTGGTAGAAATACAGATACTCAACTTATTTCTGCACAGACAGGATGTGATACCGTGCTGAACATTCAAATTGATTTTTTCAACCAAGCAGAATCGATGTTCATAGATTCTATCTGTTTAGAGGCGGAAATCATGGTTGGAGATTCAACTTTCAATGTAAACAAATTAAATGGAGAAGTAATTTTTTCAGGCGCATCCACAGATGGCTGCGACAGCCTTGTTTTTGTAAACCTAGATATAATAGCCCCTGCACCTCCTACCTTCATTATTCAACCCATTTGTCCAGGTGAATCTTTAGAAATAGGAGGCACTATTTATGACCAAAATTTACTTACTGGAACAGAAACATTGACAGCGGTCAATGGATGTGATAGTATCGTCAATGTTCAATTGATTTTAAGAGAAGATGCCAATAATGAGATCAACATAAGTCTTTGTGCCAATCAGGATACCACCATCAATATGATAACGTATTCTGAGACAAACCTAAGTGGAAGAGACACTTTGATCAATGCAGCATCCAATGGTTGTGACAGCATCCTCATTGTTAGTGTTGATATACTACCAGAGATAATGGGCAATCCAGTGAATATGGAAATTTGTAGAGGAGATGGAACCCAGCTTGTATTCGATAACCAAACTTTTAATGAAGACAATCTTACAGGTATGGGAATACTCCCTGCCTCCAACGGATGCGACTCCATCATACCTGTCGAGCTTATCCTTATAGAAAACATTTCAGGTCCAGATCTTTTTATGACTTTATGTGAAGATTCCAATTTTTCTATCACCATCGGAGGAGAAACATTCGACAGCACTAATCCAACTGGCGTAGTCAATATCCCAGCAGCTAATGGTTGCGATTCTATATTTCTGGTAAATCTTATATTCAATGGAGATATCATAGGCGATGACTTTGAAACTTCAGAATGCAGTGGTTCAGGATTCGAAGTCACTTTTGGTAGTCAAACATTCAACGAAATGAACCCAACAGGAATGGCCACGTTACAAACTCCAGAAGGATGTGATTCTACCTTTATGGTAAATATAGAATTCGCCCCTACTATTGTGGGAGACGACTTCATACAAGAAACTTGCCAAGGGTCTGGTCTTGAAGTTACTTTTGGAGGGATTGTTTTTAACGAGTCTAACCCAACTGGAACGGCCACCTTACAAACACAAACAGGATGTGATTCTACTTTTAATGTCGTGCTTACTTTCCAAGATGAAGTACAAGGACCTGACTTTACTAATACAGATTGCTCAGGGAGTGGCTTTGAAGTCACTTTCGGAAACACGACTTTCGATGAAAACAATCCTTCTGGAAAAGCTACTATCCTTTCTGCGGCGGGATGTGATTCTACTTTCAATGTTGTGCTTACTTTCCAGGATGAAGTACAAGGCCCTGATTTTACAAATACGGATTGTGTAGGTAGTGGTTTTGAAGTCACTTTTGGAAATACGATTTTTAACGAAAACAATCCGTCTGGAATGGCGACCATCCTCTCGGCGACGGGTTGTGATTCTACTTTCAATGTTGCGCTTACTTTCCAGGATGAAGTACAAGGTCCTGACTTTACAAATACGGATTGTGTAGGTAGTGGTTTTGAAGTCACTTTTGGAAATACGATTTTTAACGAAAACAATCCGTCTGGAATGGCGACCATCCTCTCGGCGACGGGTTGTGATTCTACTTTCAATGTTGCGCTTACTTTCCAGGATGAAGTACAAGGTCCTGACT
>CAYZUW010000103.1:0-11678 GCA_964481325.1 uncultured Saprospiraceae bacterium | reverse complement strand
AATTAGAAATTAAGTCAAGGTTCGGTAGTTCTGATATCGATTTTTTAATTTTAAACGATTCATTTTTATAGTATTCAATACTACACAGCTGGGAAAATGGAATGGTAAGTGCGGAAATTAAAGAAAAAATGAAGGTGGATGGTTTACCTAGGCTTATGTTGATTGATAAAAATGGGAACATTGCCATCATGAGGGGGGCCATAAAAGAAGTAGAGAAAATGATAAAATGAGTATTTGAATAAATGAATACTAAATAAAATAGTACAGTTCTATTTGAGCACAATCCACAAGACAGACTATAATTTATTCTAGAATTCGATTAGGTCTCTTCTTTGCGCTAAGGGTATGTAGGGGGCGACTGGAAGGAGCCGTCACACTGGAGGTACGGAAGTGGGACCGAGCTGAATAGCGAGCCCGGAGGGGCCTGACCGCTTCAGGTCTCCCAATCTGGGTTATAGCTTCAATTTTTAGAAAAAATCATATCTATCTGCAATACTCTATTGTATAAAGACCTGCAGGGGGAGCGCCCTAATATAACGGTATACTTTACTCTCCTGCTCTCTACTTCTTAGTGCAAACCTTTGTCTTACAGCGGTATATTCTAGACTCCTACTATTATTCGTTCTCAAGTTGAGGGATAATATGTATGGATTTTGTAATTTTGACTTTGTCGCTATAAAAACGTGAAAAAAGTAGGTCAAATATGTCATCATCAGCAAATAAAGCAAAACTTGATTTCGCGAACACGGAAATTGCCTTTGCGCACATGTCAAATAAAAAGCTTAAAAAGAGTAAGCGACTTTTTTCAGTAATGGGAAAAGCATGGTTGGTGAATCTAATGTCTCCGCTTGGTTTATTCGCTATCAAATACAAGTTGCCTTTTGCGAAGACCATTATTAAGAAAACGATATTTTCTCAGTTTATCGGAGGGACTACGCTAGAGAAAGCGCAACCTAGTATCAATACTTTGTTTGAAAACAAGTGTAGAACTTTTCTAGATTATGGGATAGAGGGCAAAGAGTCTGTGGAGGATTTTGAAAGGACAAAAGAAGAAAATCTAAAAGCTGTAGCCTTTGCCGCATCTAATCAATCTATACCTATCGTGACAGTGAAGGTTACGGGATTAGCCACTACTGACTTGGTAGAAAATTTTGGAACCACAAAGCCTAGTTCTGAAAAACATCGATTGGAGTTTGAGGAAGCACTCGCAAGGTTAGATGCTATTTGTGGCCTAGCGCATCAACAAGGCGTATCGATATATATAGATGCGGAAGAGTCTTGGATACAAGAATGTATCGACCATATGGTCGAGTTGATGATGATCAAATATAATGAAGAAAGAGCGGTTGTGTATAACACGTTTCAAATGTATCGCAAGGATCGTCTTCAATTCCTCAAGGATTCTCATCAGAAAGCCTTAGTAGATGGATATTTTTTGGGAGCCAAACTGGTACGTGGAGCATATATGGTAAAAGAAAGAGCACGAGCGGAAGCAAACAACTATCCCTCTCCTATTCATGATACAAAAGCGGACAGCGATAAATCTTATAACGACGGTTTGAGGTATGTCATAGAACATATTGATACCATAGCCTGCTGTACGGCATCGCATAATGCAGTAAGTAATAAGTTATTTGCTGACATGGTCGCGGAGAGAGGCATTGCCAAAAATCACCCTCATGTAAACTTCTGCCAGCTCTATGGTATGAGTGATAACATTACTTTTAATCTTGCAGCAGCAGGATATAATGCAGCTAAGTACGTTCCTTATGGGCCTGTGGAAGAAGTGATTCCTTACCTCATCAGGCGCGCACAAGAAAACACCAGTGTTACTGGGGATATGAGTAGAGAATTGAGAATGATAAGCGACGAATTAAAACGACGCCGATCGTCTCCTTTACAAACTCTATAGTTTTATCAACTTTCCGTAAAACACATCCTCTCCTATTTTCATTTCCATGATATATAGACCAGCGGAATTGTCTGATAAATCTATCTGATATGAATGGTTTAAACTTTTGGCTGATAGCTGCTCTTGCCCATCTAGAGATAATACTCTGACATCAAATGATTCTGTTCCTGCAAAATTTACTTGAAAGAAATTATTACTTGGGTTAGGGAATACTTCTATGTCCTCCGAATCTGAAATATTAAGAACCGCATTTGGTGCAATTTCTACAGGTAAGATTTCACTAACGCATGTTTTACCTTCAGGTGAAACCTTCCAGTCGTAAAAGTAATAAAAGAAGCTTGAACCAAAGTTTGAAGTTCGAATAGAAATCAAATCAACCACTACGTAAGGAAAATTTAAAAATGCTCCAAAATCAACTGAACTTCTTTTTAGTCTAGGTGACTGAAATCCAAATGTCTCAAAATTTTGCTCTCCATCTGTTGTAAGCATAAAACCCGATCCTACAGGAACTAAAAAGTTAAGATTAATTTCAGATTGTCCGACTGGAATATCTACTTCCCTTTCATTTAATAGTTCTCCATCCGAATCTAGGAGTTGAATTTTTCTTAGGCCAGCCATATCGGTATCTACAGAGATTGTTCTAATCGTTGTCTCCTCCAATACGTCAAAAACCATTGCACCATTAAAGTCCTCTGAATTATAGTCGCTGTCTCCTGAGTGAGAAGCTTCGCCAACACTTTGAATGCTTCCTCCCGTATCTGTTGTATTCGCTACATAGACTGTGCGGCTTCCTATGACATTTTCAAGCAACAATTGGTTCCCAAATCCTAACAAGTCTAGACCAGACGCATCGTTATACCACTGTATCCCTTCTCCTTCGGCGGTAAGTGTAACTTGGTCAAATTCAAAATCAAAGGATACATTGCTTGGTTCTGCAGGTGTAGGAATGACTTCTACTGATAAAATATTTGAACTAATAGACCCGCAAGTACCTTGTGTAAAACCTTGGACCGTACTTGTCTCAGATATAATAATAGATTGACCAACAGTCCCGTCAAACCATTCAACTACCTCCCCAGATACACTGCTCACTACAATAGATTCTCCATCACAGATTAGTAGGTCTTGATCAGAAAAAATATCAAAAGATTCTTCTGGATCAACAATAACGACTATTACGTTCGAAGTAGCGTTGCACTGCGAACCGTCCATCACTTCCACTGTATAAGCCCCTTCGCTGTCCACTGTGATGCTTTGAGAAGTTGCACCTGTACTCCAAAGGTATTCGAATCCAGCAGGAGCTGTTAAGGTTACTGCATCGCCAGAACAAAAAGTAGTAGGCCCATCTGCTGTAATGGTAGAAGGTGGGGTAATACAATTATTTTCTAATAAAGTTACAAACTGGTCAATAGCAACATCTTCATGAATATCAATAATTCCAGATGGCCATCTCACAATTAAAGAATCAATTGCTGTACTCTCTCCTATTCCAAAATGCTGAGTTAAAGTATGGCTAGTTCCGTAGCTTTCTCCAGATCGTACTTCCCTTATCATCATGCCCCACTCTCCATAGATTTCTATTCTAGCTCCTATCCCACCTAAATTACTCTGATTTCCATTTAGTTGAACTGCTAACCAATGATTATCATTTGCGCTATTGAGCCACAGTCTATCTTCTATACTAGATGAAGGGCCATTAAATCCTGTGCCATAGCCTATCATCAAATCTAAAAATCCATCATGATTCAAATCACCAGTTGCAAATGAATTTTCACTTCCCATCAAATTACTTTGGCCATCTTCTATCTTGGTGAAAGTTTTATCTCCATTATTTCTAAATAATGCACCATCAAGACCTGTAATAAAAACATCAACAAAACCATCGTTATCAAAATCTTTCATAGTCGCTTGTATAGGTAAGCCCTCCGTGAAAATTCCACTTTGATCTGTAATGTTTACAAAGTTGGTATTGTTTACATTCTCAAACAACTGCGATGGTCCATCATGATTGGTAAGAAGACAATCCATGTCTCCATCATTATCAATATCTTGAAATTCGGCTGTCCATGTTTGGAAACCAATATTTAGTCCATAATCCCCCGCAGCCTCAGTAAAAGTGCCGTCTCCATTATTGATCCATAACTGATTTATTCTTCTATTATCTGTCATAGAAGTAACCCCTTGTCTGCACTTTGCGATATACAAATCCGATAAACCGTCGCCATTCACGTCTGACCATACGTTTCCATAATTTCCAGAATTACTTTCCTCGCCACTGAATTTCACAAAGGGTGCACTAGTATCGTACGAAAGGTTTCCATTCCCATCATTCATATACACTGCGCTAGGTCCATCATCATGACAAGCAAATGCGTCTAATGATCCATCATTGTTAATATCAAAGAAGGACACAGCCTGCACAAAAATTTCAGGGCCATCCATAAAACTTATAGCGCTGTTACCACTACGATCTGTCTCTATCAGACGAACCTCATTGTATGCCCCTCCAGTGAAAATTTCGCTAGAACCGTCATTGGACACATCGCCTATGGTCATACCCCAATTACTCGTACCTAGAGAGGGATGGTCCACAATGTCAAAGGTGCCATTTAGATTTTGGTAACTCACAAATAAATTTCGAGATCTATCCAAACTAATTATATCATCCAAACCATCTCCGTCTAAATCTGCTACAGCCATTGGAGCTCCTGACATAGATTCAAGACCTTGTAATCTATCCGTTCCTTCAGAAAAAGAGATTTGAGCTTCGCATATAAACGACAGAAAGGCAAGTAAAACAACCAAGTTAATTTTGTATTTCATTTTTCTTTATTTAGTAAGGTTAGCACGTCCATGAAAGTACCTGTTTTGTCTTAAATGTAGCTATATTCAAGCCACTTTAACCTAAAGAATTCTTTTTTCGACTGTATTTGTCTTTCAATTTCTGCTTAAATCGCTTTCTTTTGGCTCTTTCCTTTAATCGCTTTTTCTTTTTCTTCGTTTTCTTCTTACTGTCAGGGAGAAATATATTGCGTTTGTCGAATATATACCGAATGGAAATTCCAGTTTGAATTCTTACTTTAGACGATCCACCCGTAATATTTACAGCTGGCTTGAAGTCGTAAGAGAGATTGACTCGTGCTATATTAAGTTCAGCTCCAATAATTCCCACGACGCCGAATGCTTCGTCATTTTCATTTACTTCAGAGCCTAACCACCCTTTTTGTATTCCACCGCCATAGTAGATATTTAAGCCTTTAGAAAGTACACTGTTATGCTTTTCGATAAGCAAAGTGGTAATCACTTCTTCTTCGTTAATAGGTGATTGAACTACCCCTTCCAGGGTTATCTTATCTGTAAGTCGATATTTCAATGTGATGCCAATCTCCGTGCCCAATCTTATACCCCCTGAGAAATTATATGTTTGTGCTTTACATGGTGCACAGCAAGCTAAAATTACGAGATAAAAGTAAGTTTTATATTTATAATGCATCTTCAATTAAGAGCTTAAAAGATATGTGTTAGTATATATCCAATTATGTTAAAATTAAATTGGAGCTTTCTATTCTTCTCGATTTACTATGCTCCCAAGACCCAAATTATTGCATTCTAATTAGTGAGTCCACTCCGAAAACTTACGAAACCACAAAATATCTCTTTTGGCGATATTTTCCATTTTCTTAATCCACTGATGCTCAGGCATCACTGAATTTCGAGAATGAAAAATCTTATCCAAAATAGTCCATTTTATGAAATCCGCTAGTTTCCATAGTGGATTCATTAGTTATTTTCATAAATCCATTTAGTTTCTATAGCTTTGGAAGCTATTTACTGCTATCAAATATATAACCTTATGAGTTTATAAAGTATTGTTCTTTTTAAGCTCAAAACCCCCTTTCATTTGACTTAATTTGCTTCATACATATTGCATATTCCATTGCAATCTTATATTTGCAACCAGACTCAAGGTATTTTGATAAACATACATGCTATAACGTCTTTACTTCGCTTTTATACGAAGGCAGATACCTATTACAGGGTTCACTCCCCATTTGTATTCCAGTTTATCCAAGCTATTCTAGAAGATAATCGTCAATATTATTTGTTTGATAAAATTAAGGCCTTAAGAGAGGAACTCAACAAAAACCAAACGAAAATTGCAGTAAAAGACTTAGGTGCTGGCTCCAAAAAGTCAAACAAGTCTAATCGTACTATTCAGAGTATCTCGAAGTCTGCCGTATCGCCCAATTATCAGAGTGAAATTCTATTCAAAATAGCACAACAAATTAATGCGCTCCAAACTGTTGAACTGGGTACTTCACTTGGGATAAGCGCAATTTCCTTAGCAGGTTATACGAACAAAAATCAAGTGCATACCCTAGAAGGCAGTCCCTCTATTCTTGAAGTCGCTAAGGTAAATTTTAAAATTTTCGAAGCAAGGAACATACATCCTTATTTAGGTCATTTTGACAATACACTTCCCGAAGTGCTGAAAAAATTGAAAAAGATTGATTTGTGTTATATCGATGGAAATCACGCTAAAGCACCTACACTTAAATATTTCGAAATGTGCCTAGCACACATCCATAAAAATAGCGTACTTATTTTTGATGATATTTACTGGTCAAAGGAAATGACCGAAGCGTGGGAAATAATAAAATCACAGAGGAAGGTTAAATTCACTATAGATCTATATTATTTTGGCCTAGTTTTTTTCAATTCAGACATTAAGGAAGTACAACATTTCAAAATTTTAGCCTCAAAGTACAAACCTTGGCAACGGTATCTCTAGCAAGAAACAGCTTGCGGTATTTGTGATACTTTCTGCTCTGCCTTCTTATATACAAGGTGTTTGTCTTCATATGGAAATGAAATAAAAACAGAGGTTCCCAGCCCATGACCTTGAGAATCGATATAGATTTCTGCTTCGTTGTTCAAAAGAATTTCTTTGGATAACGTTAGCCCCAAACCGATTCCTTTAGAAAAAGCTGATGAATCTATACCTCTATAAAAAGGCAAAAATATCTTATTCTTTTCAAAAGGGTCTATTCCGATACCTTTGTCCTTAACAGACAAGACAACTGATCTAGGTCCTTTCTGTAGTTGTATCTCTGTAATCTCTTTTCCTGAGTTATAGTTTAGTGCATTATCTAACACTTTGTCTACTACAAACTTTATTTGTTTTGTGTCGACATAAAGCTCCTCATGAAAATCTATATTAGTCGAAAAAAGGGAAGAATCGAATTTTGGATTATTTGATATTACTTCCTTTATCAAAGAGGAAATACATGTGTCATTTTTACGAATATGCTTAAAAGCTAATCCTCCATCGTGAAGTAAAGTATCAATATATTGATTGATGAATTTTGAACAGCCCGTATTGGAAGTGAGCCTATGTTTTGCTATATCATCAGCGTTGACCCTTTGGAAAGAACCATTATGATGATTTCGCTGCCCGAATAATTTATCCATGTCTTTTTTTTGAGGTATAAATGGCGGGGATATCACTTTGAATACAAATGTAAATCAAAAAACATGCCACCTCTAATTTGTAGCCGCAACACGCCGTCTATTTTCATAGTCTTCTAAAACTTTCAGGATTCTCTGGAAAAGCTCCTCTGGCTTGAATGGTTTTCCTACGTGGTCATTCATTCCAGCTTGTATTACTGCCTCTTCTACGCTAGAAAAAGCGGATGCTGTCAAGGCGATTACAGGAATATTATTCTTCTTTTCATCGCTTAATTTTCTAATTGCTCTTGTTGCTTCATAACCATCCATATTGGGCATATTGATATCCATTAGGACTGCGTCAAAGTCTTCATTTTTGATATATTCAAGTGCCTCAAGCCCATCATTGGCTACAGTAACTACTACTTCCCATTTACTGAGGATTTTTGTTGCAACCAGTTGGTTAATTTTGTTGTCTTCTGCTAATAAAATTCTTCTCCCTTTAAGACCAGTTTTCGCAAGACTTGATTCCTCATTCGTTCTTTTAAAATTTGTTGCATTAAGTGTTTGACCCAATTCAAAAGCGAGTTCAAAAGAAAAAGAACTACCTACTCCTATCTCACTATCAACTCTTATAATACCATTTTGTAGTTCAACTAACTTTTTTGTAATAGCTAGACCAAGTCCAGTACCTCCATACAATCTTGTAGTCGAACTACTCGCTTGTGTAAAGCTTTCAAAAATTTCTTTATGCCTATTTTTGTCAATTCCAATTCCGGTGTCTAAAATCTCAAATTTTATTTTTGCATGATTTTCGATAATATTCTGAATAGAACAAATAATCTTAACATGGCCTTTTTGAGTAAACTTGACAGCGTTTGAAACCAAATTCGAAATAATCTGAGTCAATCTAGTGGGATCACAAATCACGTTTCTGTCCAAGTCAAAGTTTTCGAACTCAAGCAAAATTTCTACTCCATTTTTAGCCATACTTACATTGAAAGTGTCATGCAACTGATGCATCATATGTCGCATGTCTACCTCCAGTCTTTCAATCTGTATTTTACCAGCTTCAATCTTAGAGAAGTCTAATATATCGTTGATCAAGGTCATCAAGTTATTAGCCGAAAATTTAAGTGTGTTTATATACTCTACTTGGTCTTCCCTTGGGTCTTCATCCAATAAAATATTCGTCATTCCTACTACTGCATTCATAGGAGTACGAATCTCATGACTCATAGTCGACAAAAATTCTTCTTTGGCTTGAGCTGCACTTTCAGCCTGTTCTTTAGCCCTTCTTAATTCTACGTTTGTTTGATTAAGAGAAGTATTTTTTGCCTCTATTTCTGCTTTTTTATTGTTGAGTGCCGCATTTAATTTGTTTACTCTCATGAAATACAACAAAAAGAAAGAGGCTGTAAGCAAAGCTAAAATCAACATAGCCATAAGATTCAACTGTCTACTAGCAATTATTTCTTTTTCTGCGTTCAATTTTTCTATTGCTCTTTTTTGTTCTTTCGATTCAAAAAGTGTTTCGTACTTTTGTTGTACATCTAAGACGACTTGATGTTGTTTGTTGGCATCGATACTATCTTTAAGATGCTGGTATTTCTTGCGTTGTTCATATGCAGTAACGTGATCACCAGTTGCAGCATAAGCATCTGAAAGCTGCACGAACACATGTTCCATCCCTGCATGATAGTTGATATCAGCACTAATGTCTTTTCCTATTAATAGAAATTCAAGTCCTTTATTGGGTTCTCCCTTTGCAACATAATTTTCTCCTAACTGAAGGCAGGTTTTAGCTACTCCTGTTTTTTCTTGTATTTCTTGATATATACCAAGGGCTTCTTTCAGCTTAAGCTCTGCTTTATCATGGCTTCCTTGTTCAAAATAAGTTGCTCCTTGATTATATAGAAATTGAGCTTTTTTTGATTTGACTCCCATTCTATCGGCTAATTCCATACCTTGATCTAAATAAATCAAAGCCTTATCGTAGTTTTTTTTCTCTCTATATATATTAGCAATATTATTGAAGAATGTAGAAGTACGTATATCATCATTCAATTCTTGCGCTAACGCTAATCCTTTTTTGTAATAGTCTAGTGCGACATTCAGTTTATTAAACTTTCGATTCAAGACTCCTAAATTATTATAACTTAAGACCAAACTGTTCTTGCCTCGCTTACCCATTTGGGTCCTTATATTAGTAGCCTTCAAATAAAAGTCAGAAGCTCGAGTATAATTTCCTGTTTCAAAATAAATCACACCGAGATCATTATAATTGGTGGCTATTAACATCGAATCCGAATTTGCATTAGCATACTTTAAAGCTGCTTCGTAATTGAGTTTTGCGGATTCAAAATCTCCTTTCATCTTGTACAATCCACCCAAGCTATTGTTGATATCGGCAATTCTTTTTTCGTTTCCAGCTTCTTGATAGTAGACTAAAGCTCTATTGAGTTCTGCATTAGCTATTTTCAAATTTCCAAGGTCTACGTTGATTCTACCTTTCAAGTAGTAAAACGCAGCTTTATATTTGGGATTCTGATAATTTTGAGCGTATGATAGGCCTTCTTCTATTTTATCTAAAGAATGCTGAGGATTATTATTTTTGATTTTATATGCAATCCTATAGAGTAGGTGCATTCGTGTAGTATCGTGATTGGCCATCAAAAGATCTTCCTCTAGCACCTGTACGGCAGACTTTTGTGCATGGATAGGAGACCATACACCGCTCAATAAAAATATTGATACAGCTAAAGTAAATAGTGACTTTAAAAAAGACACAGGCATGGGGAACATTTACAATTGATTTGGTTTCGAGTAAATCAAAAAATAGTCTTGATACAACTCAAAAAATTTTTCTCAAATCATGTATTGCAAAATTCGTGTCAAAAAAGGTCTAACCTCAATTAATTCTATTGAAAAACAATAGTTTTATTTTGGTACGTAAGTATTTTGTGCTGTAATTTTTTCCAGATAGCTTCAGATAAAACCGTTTTCTCTAGATTTCGACCTTTCCTTATCAGATCAGATACAGAATCGGTGTGCGTTATCCTACAGACATCTTGTGCGATAATTGGTCCTGCGTCTAATTCGGCAGTTACATAATGACTAGTTGCGCCGATAATTTTCACACCACGTTTATGCGCAGAGTGATAAGGTTTTGCTCCCGGAAATGCTGGTAATGAAGAGTGATGGATATTGATAATTCGACTTGGATAATGTCCAATAAAATAGTCAGTCAAAACTTGCATATATCTAGCAAGTACGAGGAAGTCTATATCATTTTCTTTAAGCAAAGCCAATTCCTTTGCCTCTTGTTCTAATTTATTTTCTTTAGTAATCGGGAATACATGATAAGGAATTTCGAACTGCTTAGCTATATAACTAAGTTTATCATGATTGCTTATAATAAGTGGTACCTCAATGTCCCATTCTTTTGACTGAACGCGCTGTAGTATATCATAAAGACAGTGAGATAGTTTAGTAACAAAAAGTGCCACTTTCTTGGGTTTATCACAAAAATATATTTTCCAGTGCACATCGTTTGCACCAACCACATCTCGCTTGAATGACTCTAGTGTAGTATCTTTTTGAAGCGTAAATTGATCCATACTCCATTTAACACGCATGAAAAAGTGTTTATTTACTCTATCCGTATATTGGTCTAGCTCAATTATTTCGCCTTCATGTTGAGAGATAAAATGTGTAACATGCTCAATAATACCTCTATTATCACTACAATGCATCAGTAAAACCGCGTGGTTCATATTTTGTCTTTAAGTGTCATAAAATATGTTAAATAGTCATATTATTAAACATTAAATGTATAAAAGGGTTAATGAATGTAATAATATGTATACAAAAAACATTTAATATCTAAATATTTGAAGAAACCAAATATACTCATAGAGAGTGATATACTCAACAAATCATATTAAAAAAAGAATATGACCAATTTATCCCCAAATACGAGTGACTCAGAAGCAGAGAAACTACGTAATATGATTTTTAGCATCTTGGATGCACAACTTCAAAATGCCGACCTCCAATTGAGACAATATGCTAAATCTTTGCTGGTAGACGGCCAGACTCCAAGTCGTGCAGACTTAGATGATAAAACTGTGGCGATTGCTACCGAAAAAGTGTTTCAATTTATAGAAAATTCTAGTCTACAAACAACCAAATTGCTTTATCTACGAGCAAATCTGACTAACTGGAACAGTAAAAAAGTCCTCTATATGCTCACTCAAAAATTGGTTCAAACCATGTCTTTAGAGGAAATCAAAAAAGAAATTAATTAGTAAAATAT
>CAYZUW010000102.1:0-11755 GCA_964481325.1 uncultured Saprospiraceae bacterium | reverse complement strand
CTTCGTAGTTTTCATCAATTAGCAATATGTTTTTTATCTCTGTATTACACAAATTAGATGAATTATGTCTTCTATTTCCTTCTACCAAGATAGGCTGATATTATGATCCGCTCCCGATTTATTCATCTTATTTAATTACTTCTTTTACTAGATACCCTAAAATGCTTATAAATAAAGGGTTTTAGGCTAGTCTATGGGTATAAATACAAATTTCGAGCCTAAATCTTCTATTACAAACAAGCAATAAAAGTCCTCGGGGTCTTTATAAATTTTTCTAAACTCGTTTATCCTTTCCTGACGTATTAGTTTTTTGGTAGTAAATTCTTCTAATGTAGAAATGTACAAGTTCCAATTTCCTATGTTGGACGCTGCCTCAGCTAGCATAATGCCTAAATTTATTGACTCTTTTGCAATTACAAAAATGGGGTAGTTGGAAATATCTTGGTTGAATATTTCGTCACTAGCTTTTTCCATAATTCTGCTAGCGGTTTTCAATTCTCTTTTTATTTTATTTAGTCTGCGTTCTGTGTCCATATTATTTTAACGTAAGGAGTACTACATTTTCTATGTGATGCGTATGCGGAAACATGTCTACGGCTTGAGATTTTTTGACGCTATATTTTTCTGCTAACAAAGCTAGATCACGTGCTTGTGTGCTAGGATTACAACTAACGTAAATGATTTTTGGAGCCTCAAGTTTGAGTAACATATCTACTACTTTAGCATGCATCCCCGCCCTAGGCGGATCGGTTATCAAGATGTCCGGTTTACCGTGTTGTTCGGCAAAAGAATCCGTTAAGATATCCTTTACGTCTCCAGCGTAGAAGACAGTATTTGTAATATTATTTCGATTGGTATTTTCTTTGGCATCCTTTATTGCAGACTCCACTTCTTCTATACCTACTACTTGCTTACATTTGTTAGCAATAAATAAAGCAATACTTCCAATACCAGTATACAAATCATAGACATTTTCCTCTCCGGATAGCTCTGCAAAATTTTCTACGACTTCGAATAATCTAACAGCTTGGGCAGGATTGGTTTGAAAAAATGATTTTGGTCCGATTCTGAATTTGACATCCTGAAGCATTTCTTCTATATAGGGTGTTCCATGCACCAAAACCATATCTAGGTCCATGACGTAGTCGTTCTTTTTGTTGTTGATGCAATAGTAGACAGAGCTTAGTTTAGGATTTTTTTCTACAACGGCGGCTAAGAATTCTTCTATTTTTTCAGTATCGTTGAGGTTGATACTTAGAATCAACATGCATTGATCGAGGGAACTGGTTTTGACAAACAGGTTTCTCATGATCCCTGTTTGTTCTCTGGCATCGTAAAATGAGAAGCCAAACTCAATCGCCAGCTGCTGAATAGAATTTCTTAAGTCATTTGAGATGCCTCCTTGTAGATGGCAGTGGTCTATTTGCAAAATTTTGTCAAATGCACCTGCACGGTGAAACCCAAGTACATCTTCTACATTGGACACATCTGCATCTATTTCTTCTTTAGTTAACCAACGCTTGTTGGAAAAGCTAAATTCCAGTTTGTTGCGATAATAATCTACCGAAGAGGCTGGCAGTATTGGTATAGTTTCTTCTGGATATATTTTTCCAATCCTATTCAAGACCTGAGTAACATTGTTTTCTTTAAATTCTAGTTGCTTTTCGTAAGGTACATTCTGAATAGTACAGCCACCGCATACTTCAAAGTGTTGACACATTGGTTGTATACGTATGTCTGATAATTTCTTGAATTGGATAGGAAAAGCTTGTAGAAAGGAAGCCTTTTTCTTAGTTACTTGTACATCTACTATGTCACCAGGAACAGTCCGTTCTATAAAGACAATTCTTCCTTCATTGTCCTTTGCTACTCCTCTTCCTTTTTCTGCCAATTCAAAGACTTCAAGGTCTTCGATGATAATTTTCTTTTTTCGTTTTCTTCCCATCTCCTTATCGCGTTAAAACGATATAATCTTTAATAAGCGTTTTTAAAAATGCAATATTATCCTTTGGTCTTTTTTCTAATTCTAGTAAGCCACTCATTTTCAAGGATAGCTTATTGAGAACCATTGCATTGTTTTCACTAGGGTTATTTCTGTGTCTAATCAAAGCGTTTTTTATTACTAACATGTCTTGCTCACCGATGTTTTTTATTTCAGTGTAAACAGGCTCGTAGTCTTCTTTTGTACTGATGTTCAGGATATCGTTTAGGCTAAAGCTGGATACAGTTTTCAGCTTGACAATCACTGTGTTTGCGGCTCTATCGCCCATGCGTTGCTTGTATTGGCTGGTGGCTATAAATATTCCGCCTAAAACACCGGCACAAATAGCAGTATCTATAAAGTGAAAGATGGTCCGCATGAGAAAATCACTCAAACTTGGTTCTGAACCATCTAATTTTAACACTTTTACTCCAGCGACCATTTTTCCTAAGGTTTGTCCCTTGTTCATAACTTCCATGCCCAAAGAATAGAAAAAGAACATAAGTAGAAATGCAAATCTAATTAAGGTGCTAATTAATTCATTTTCTGCTTGAAACGCAAGTAAGGTAAATAGAAAAAAGACCGCAGCAACCACAAGGATATCGATAAAAAGACCTAGGAATCGATCTCGTAAAGGGGCCAATTCGAAATTGATAATAACATTTTGAGAAGTTCTTATATTTACACTTTCCATCTATTCTATTTTACCACGATAACTGCACCAAAATTAAGGTTAAATCGTTTAGAAAGCTGTATGTTAAAGGCTTTTGTTATATTTATTTCAATTATTCGATCAAATCTAAAATCATAGTTATTTTTATTAAAATTCAAGGATTAGGTTAAAGAGAGATAATAGCGCAACAAGAGCATGAAGGAAACCCAATTTATACAGCAGAATAAGGCCAAATGGCAGTCATTTGAGTCTATAATTGCTAAGGAGACTATAGATCCTGAAAAATTGAGGGATATCTTTCTCCAAGTTACGGATGATTTGAGTTTTGCTAGGACCTTTTACCCCAATAGATCTGTGAGAGTATACCTCAATGGTTTGGCAAAACAAGTCTTTAATAAAACACACCAACATAAAAAGACCCAAAAAAACAGATTGATGTCCTTCTGGACTGAAGAGTTGCCACGTATTGTCTATGAAAGTAGAAGAGCATTTCGATTGTCTTTTTTTGTATTTGTTGGCTCAATGCTAATAGGCGCTTTTTCTAGCGCTATGGACCCTGAATTTGTCCGCACCATATTGGGGGATGCTTATGTGAATATGACATTGGATAATATCGCCGAGGGAGATCCAATGCGTGTCTATAAGGAAAGTAAAGAAATGGGAATGAGTGTAGGTATTACGCTAAACAATCTCCAAGTTGCTTTTTTAACCTTTTTGCTGGGAATTGTCTATCTAATAGGTTCTATTGGTATCTTGATAAGTAATGGTGTGATGGTCGGTTCTTTCCAATATTTCTTTTACGAGCAGGGTTTCCTCTTAGAGTCCTTTTTAACGATATGGATGCACGGGACTTTAGAGATCTCTGCTATTATTATCGCTGGAGCTGCTGGAATCACCATGGGGAGAGGGCTGGTGTTTCCAGGTACTTATTCAAGAGCAAAGGCTTTCCAGCTGTCTGCTAAAAGAGGCTTGAAAATAATGATTGGGATAAGTCCTGTCTTCGTTTTAGCGGGATTCATAGAAGGGTATGTTACTAGGCACACAGAGTTGCCAAATATTTTTCGGGCACTGTTCATACTTTCTTGTTTAGCATTTGTAGTTGGGTACTATGTTATCTATCCATTATATAAAAAGAAGAAAGGTTTCGAAGAAGATGAAAAAAACTATAAGCTGCAACCAGATAATCTACATCAGTTTGCTTACTATAAAATAAAAAATTCGGCCCAACTATTCACTGACTCATTCTTATTTTTTTCAAGGCACTTCGGGAAGATGGCTTTGTTGTTCTTTATTTTTTCTCTTTTATATGTCTTGTTTAATGGTTTTGTGATGGATGTAGTACTAAGAGATATTTTTATATTTGAGTATAGTCCATTTGAAAAAATAAAAGAAATCCCGCAGCTTTTTTATAACGTGAATGAAAAATGGCTTTACCCATTTAATGCAATCTTATACACGCTTATTTTATTCATAATTTTTTTCCTTTTTGAAAAAAGAGCACAAGTCATTACCCTTGAAGAGACATCTAGTAATACTGTATTGATGCTCATAGGAAAAGTGTTTGGACTTTTGATTGTTTCCGCATTATCTGTGGCTTTACTAGCTTTTGATAATTTTCTAATAATACTTTTGATTCCTGGACTATTTCCTTTTTTATTCTTGTGGGCTTATGCAATCTATAAAGGGAAGGTGAATTTTATTAGCGCGCTTGGGAAAACATTTTCTATGTATTCAGCTAACTTTTCAATTGTACTTGGATTGTCTTTTTCCATTTTTCTAATTTTTGTATTTTTTTATTCCTTTAATCAACTCCTTTTGTTTTGGTTAATTGTCGATATGTTAGCCTGGAATTTGAGTTTAGATCAATCTGCATTGGATGAATTAATTAATATGCTTTTATTGTTGTTTGCTCATTTTAATGTTGTACTTGGGTTTACCATTTACACAATAGGGGGAGCCTTTTCTTATTATTCGTTTTCAGAAGAATTAGAAGCTAAGAGTTTACTAGAAAAAATTGATGATATACAGTTTGATAGTCAAATAAGAGGAATTGCAAAGGAGGTATGATGAATAAGTTGACATATTATTTTTTGCTTATCCTACTATGTTGTGTAGGGTTGAACAGAATAGACGCACAGGATGGAGCTGTGGATTATCAATACGAACAAGAAGATGTAAACGATGCCAGAGATGGGATTGACTACTCAGATGAAGTGGCGGAAAAGAAAAAGGAAAGTAGCTCGAGTTCAGATTCAGACTTTTCTGGTTTAGCTACCTTGTTTGGATATTTAGTGATAGGAATATTAATCGCCTTGGTTTTTGTGATTTTGTATTTTATGTTAGGTAAGGATAATTTATTCAAACCTAGATCAAAAAAGATTGAAGCACTTGACTTAAAATCTATAGAGCAGATTGAAGAAAACCTTGAAGAGTATGATGTGTCTCACTATTTACAACAAGCGATTGATAATAATCAATACAGAATAGCTATTAGACTTCATTATTTGTTGATAATAAAGGAGCTTTCAGCCAGAAAGTTTATCAGATGGAAGCGAGACAAAACTAATAGAAATTATTTATACGAAACACAAGACTATCCATTTGCAAATAATTTTAAAATGTCTACCAATATATTTGAACAGATATGGTATGGAGAAAGAGATGTTACGGAAGGGGACTTCACCATGATTCATTCTCATTTTAGTAAGTTGAATGAGGAAATAAATTTAATCTCCTGATGAGTAAAAAGACCTTAATACTGATATCTATAATTGGGGTAGTATTGTTAATTCTTACAATACGCACTTGCAGTGGTTCGTCTTTTTTTAAAAGATATAATTGGGAAGAATCATTCGAAGATAAAAAAAATCATGTTTATGGAACGTATATTATAAAGCGCTTTCTTGAATATACTAGCACAAAAGGAAGGAAGGATATAGACGTGAAATTTTCCAAATTTTTTGAGGAGGGTGATGAAGTTTTTAATGGAAACTATATATTCATAGGTGAAGCGATGTTGTTGGATAAGTCAGATGCGGAGGCTTTAGCGGATTTTGTTGGAAGCGGAAATAATGCGATTATATCTACCAAAGTATTTCCAAATACTCTTTCTGAAAAAATATTTACGCCTTGTAGAGAATGGGTGGATGAGGAGGTAGAGTACCAAGGCTTAGAAAGATTAAACGATCAAGACAAAGACATTTTTGAAAATAAAGAGGAGGATAATTTCATAGCCTCAGATACTACCTTGCAATCCTCTGAAACCATAAAGGAAAAGGTAGAGTATGAAGCTTGGATGCATGCTGATATTGATTATATAGATTTCGTTGGAAAATTTAATGATGAGATGCGGATGTCATTGGATTCTTCATTTAGGCAGAACAAGCAAACAGATCCAATATTTAAAACTTTTAAGAATTCGCAAGCTTGGAAACGAAATTGGTACTACTTACATGATTCTCTTTCTTGTATGGCCACAAATGAAATGAAAGTATTAGGGCATTTGGATGAAGATAAAATAAATTATTTCGAGTTACCTTATAAAGATGGTTCATTTTTTATTCATACTAATCCACTTGTTTTTACAAATGAGCATATGCTCTATGATGGGAATGTTGATTATGTAGCCGGGGTTTTGTCAGCATGTCCTCAAGAAAAATGGTATTGGGATGAATATTCTAGAACTAATTTTGCTTCAGGAAGGCAAAGAAATGGCAGACAGAACTTCTTGTCAAGTAAAGGACCTTTAACATATATCTTGAGTCAGGCGCCGTTAGCTTGGGCTTGGTATTGTTTGCTAGCTATGGGTTTTCTTTTTTTGCTGTTTAGAGCTAAAAGAAAACAACGAGTAATTCCTGTATTGGTGGAAAACGAAAACACATCGCTTGCTTTTATCAATGCAATTGGTACATTGTATTTTCGTAAAAACGACCACGGACAATTAAGCAAAGACCAAATGCAGCTTTGGTTGGAAAAAATTCGGACACAATTTAGATTAAATACTAGCCAATTAGACGAGACATTTGTAACAAAATTAGCTATTAAGAGCAAGGTGCCAAAAGAAGAAATACAGGCAATCTTGGATTTCTATAAAAATATAGATAACTCCAATTTTGTATCAGAAAATACTATGATAAAGTTTTATCAAAAAATCAAAAAATTTGAAATTCAAGCAAATCAAAAAATATGAATCCGGAAGAAGAGTTAAATCAAGATTCGCAAAATCCTATGGAACAAAACAAACCGCAGGATCAAGAGCAAAATCCACTGGAGCAAGCTGCACCAATAGCGCCAACTAGTTCCTTTAATATTTGGGAGCAAAATCGATTGGATTTGTCGCTTGTTTCAAATACGGCACAAAGCCTAAGAGTGGAATTGCAAAAAATAATAGTTGGTCAAAAAGAATTGGTCAATTTATTATTGAGCTCTATTTTGGTAGGAGGGCATGTATTGATAGAGGGAGTCCCAGGAGTAGCTAAGACCCTAACTGCTAAATTGATGGCGCAAGCCTTCGATAGCAATTTTTCAAGAATTCAATTCACCCCAGATTTGATGCCAACGGATGTGGTAGGGACAAATATATTCAATGTCAAAACTTCAGACTTTGAATTTAAGCCAGGTCCGGTGTTTTCTAATATAATTTTGATAGATGAAATCAATAGAGCTCCAGCCAAGACGCAAGCCGCCTTGTTTGAAGTGATGGAAGAATATCAGGTGACCATAGATGGAGTCACTCATCCTATGGAGTATCCATTCTTTGTGGTAGCAACGCAGAACCCAGTAGAGCAAGAAGGAACTTACAAACTACCAGAAGCGCAACTAGATAGATTTTTGTATAAGATAAATGTGCATTATCCTGACTTGAAAGAGGAGAGAGAAATTCTACAAAAATTTAGAAGTGATTTTAGGGTAGATAAGAAACCTTCTGTGAATAAAATTATTTCTCCTGAGCTACTTAGAGAATGCCAGGATTTGATAGAAAAGGTGACCATAAAGGATACACTACTCGACTATATCGCTGAAATAGTTGTCAGTACTAGAAACTCAGGAGATTTATTTTTAGGCGCTTCCCCGAGAGCATCGCTGGCACTGTTGAAGGCGTCCAAGTCTTTAGCGGCCATCGAAGGAAGAGATTTTGTTACACCAGATGATATTCAATATGCCGCTTATCCAGTTTTAAATCATAGAATTATTTTGACACCAGAGCGAGAGATGGAAGGTGTAGATCCAAAGGACTTGATAAGAGAAATGATTAAAAAAATAGAAGTCCCTAGATAGAAGGTATGCGAAATTTATACTTAGGAAGTCGATTTTTTTATGTGTTCTCTCTCATCATATTGTGTTTTGTGCTAGGCTTCGAATACTACGCGCTATTTGTATTGGCGAAAGTATTGTTGCTTGTTTTTGCTTGCTTTGTAGGATTGGATATATTTTGGTTATTCCAGAAGAAGTCAATACTAGTTGCTCAAAGAGAACTCCCTAAGGTTTTGTCTTTATCTGATGAAAATAAAATAAGCTTGTCTGTTCAGAGCTATTTAGATCGTGATTTGGATATTGAAATTGTAGATGAAATCCCTTTTCAGTTTCAGGTAAGAGATCTCAGCATCGATTTGCAGTTAAAGCCTAATGAAGCACGTGCTCTAGACTATAAGTTGACACCTCTAGAGCGAGGAGAATACGCATTTGGCAATATAAATCTGTTTGTTTCTTCGATGCTACAATTGGTTTCTAGACGTGTGGTTGTGAAGGCAGAGGAGTCTATACCTGTCTATCCTTCTATCTTGCAAATGAAAAAATATGAAATGCTTGCCTTTAATAGTATAAGTCTAGAGCAAGGCATCAAAAAGCTAAGGCGTATAGGGAGTAGTTATGAATTTGAGCAAATCAAAAACTATGTCCCTGGAGATGATTATAGAAGTATAAATTGGAAGGCAAGTAGTAGGCGAGCACAGCTAATGGTCAATCAGTATGAAGACGAGCGCTCACAAAGTGTCTATAGCATCATCGATAAGAGTCGAAATATGCGTATGCCGTTTGAGGGTTTGAGTCTGATGGATTATGCTATCAATAGTGCCTTAGTCATATCTAATTTGGTACTCCAAAAAAATGACAAGGCAGGCTTGCTTACCTTCTCGGATAAAATAGGTTCTGCCATCAAAGCAGATCGTAAGACCAATCATCTCAATAAGATACTAGCTGCCTTGTACAGAGAGCAGCCACGAGATTTGGAAGCACGATATGAACTGCTTTATCACTCTGCGCGCAAACTTATAAAGGGACGAAGTCTTCTGTTTCTTTACACAAATTTCGAAAGCACATTTGCGCTAGAAAGAGTGTTACCCATCTTGCGTAAAATAAATCGTCTGCACCTTTTAGTTGTTGTATTTTTCACGAATACAGAAGTTGAAAAATTAGCGAATGAAAAAGCAGAAGATACTGAGGCAGTTTACCATCAAACGGTGGCTAGAAAATTCCTTTCCGAAAAAAGAACGATTGCTAGGATTCTGCAGCAACATAAAATTCAAACTATTCTAACGGACCCAGCGGATCTGTCTATCAATAGCATCAATAAGTATTTAGAATTGAAGGCTAGAGGTTTGATATAGTTTTTTGGTATAAATAAAAAGTGGTCAAAGATTTTCTGCTTCCCGAGGCACATTTTGGTAAAGAGCCAATATTTTGTTCATGTTAATTGAATAATGTAATTCTATGCAAGAAATGTTTTCTACTTAATACAAGTACTTTAAATTTTCTATAAATCAGAAACCTGTTTTATCAGATTTTATGATTCATTTATAGATACATGTGATTTATTTACCTCGATATCTTTGCGACAGGGGTAGTAAGGAATCACGCGATAGCGGGATGTGCGCAGCCTACCATTTGCGGTAGGCAAGTACCGGAGTGAACACGGAGTCCTGGATGACCCGGTCCCTAGTTGGGTGGGCTAGTAGCAGAGGCTAGGGAGTCGCCCAAACCATCCTGCTTAAATAGACCTTTTTATCCTACGTGAAAGGTACTATCCTGCGTGAAAGATGCTATCTTGCAGCGGCTAAAATCATAATCCATTTGAATTACCTTACAGTAGAAAATGTTTCCAAGACTTACGGAGAGAAAGTTTTGTTTTCCAATATTTCCTTACAGATCAATCAAGGCGAGAAGATTGCCATAGTAGCTAGAAATGGTTCTGGTAAGTCTACGCTATTGCGGGTATTGGCAGGGGAGGAGCAAGGAGAAGGTGAGCGTGCGTCGATCAACTTCAAAAAAGGAATTAAGGTGGGGTTTCTAAAGCAAGAGCCGGATATAGATAAAAGCCTGAGTATCCTAGACGCTATATATATAAGTGATAACCCATTGTTGGGGCTGATTAAAGAATACAATGAGGTGATTCTGGATCCTACACGTATAGACGAGTTGGAGAAACTCTCTATGGGTATGGATGATAATAGCGCATGGGATATGGATGCTAAGATCAAAGCGGTGCTTTCTCATCTAAATATTACGGACTTAGACAAGGTGCTGGACACGATGTCTGGTGGACAGCTTAAGCGATTGGCATTGGCAAAGCAGATCATAGACGAGCCAGACTTTTTGATACTGGATGAGCCTACCAACCACTTGGATATAGATATGATCGAATGGCTCGAAGAGTATCTTCAACAAAGGCATATCACTTTGCTGATGGTGACGCACGATAGGTATTTTTTGGAGCGTGTCTGTGATATTATTCTGGAGTTGGAAAATGGGGTGATCTATAAGCATAAGGGGAATTATGCACAGTTCTTAGAGCGCAAGGCCATCAGAGAAGCCAACGAAAGTGCGGTATTGGATAAGTCTACTAAGCTGCTGAAGAAAGAACTGGAATGGGTACGGCGAATGCCGCAGGCGAGGACGACCAAGTCAAAATCTAGAACGGATGCTTTCTATAAATTGAAAGAGTCGCTCTATGGAAAGAAGAAACAAGAGAATCTGCAGATAGAGATCAAGGGGCAACGAATGGGGAGTAAGATAGTCGAGCTTCAATATATATCTAAGGCATTTGGCGACCTCAAAATCTTGGATGAGTTTCATTATAAGTTCAAAAAGAATGAGAAGGTTGGTATTGTGGGGCCTAACGGTGTGGGTAAGTCTACGCTGCTCAAGATGATACTGGGGCAGATCAAACCTGATGCTGGGAAGATTGTGATAGGGAGTACCATCGTGTTTGGTAACTATAGCCAAGAGGGGCTGAATCTCGAAGTGGATATGCGCGTCATCGATGTGGTTAGAGAAGTGGCAGAGTATATCCCGCTAGATGGCGGGGGTAAACTTACCGCGACCGGATTGCTTGAACGATTTTTGTTTAGCAAAAAACAACAGCAAGTATACGCTTCGAAGTTGAGTGGAGGAGAGCGACGTAGGTTGTTCTTACTCACCATATTGATGACCAATCCGAATTTTTTAATTCTGGATGAGCCGACTAATGATCTAGATATTATCACTCTAAATATTTTGGAAGATTTCTTGATTGATTTTCCGGGTTGTGTGTTGATCGTGACGCACGATAGGTACTTTATGGATAAGGTCGTTGATCACGTTTTTGTTTTTGAAGGTGAGGGTAAGGTCAAAGATTTTAATGGCAACTACTCTGAGTATAGAGCGCGTTTCAATTCTTCCCCTTTCAAGACAGAAGAAGACAAGCCGCAGAAAAATTCTGAAAAGAAAACGAAGGCAGTCGAAGAGGCTGGTGCAGATGCTCCCCGAAAACTCACTTATGAAGAACGAAAGGTATTTGCTAAACTAGAGAAAGAGATATTTAAATTGGAAGCGCGTAAGAAAGAAATTCACGGCTTGTTTTTGGATACGACCAAAACGCCAGAGGAGTTGACGGAGCTAACTAAAGAGCTTGATGCCTTACAAGATAAACTAGACGATAGAGAAGGGCGGTGGATGGAGATGGCCGATTTTGTGTAGATTGCTCTTTATCGGTTTTATGTTCTTCTAGATTCAGTTTATTTAATAAGCTCCCAATACGCTAATTTCCTTTCTTTTTCGCCGTATATCCCTCATTACTCCCATAATTTAGTAATTGATAAGAATGGAGAAGTAGAGTATATAAATGA
>CAYZUW010000101.1:0-11770 GCA_964481325.1 uncultured Saprospiraceae bacterium | reverse complement strand
ACATAGGGTTGTTGACGATTTCAAAATCCCCACTGATATCAGTTAACTCAGCAAGTCCTATAAGACTTTGTAGTACATTATTATCTTTTATAACAAAATCATCACTTATGGTTTTTAAATTATTTAGCCCATTTAAACCTTCCAATGATTCGTTATTGACAAGTTCAAATTGCCCAAAAATATTGGTAAGACCTTTCAAGCCATCTAGATTCTCAAGCGAATTGTTTTGTTCAATTATAAGGTCTTCCTCTATCCGATTTAGATTATCCAATCCCTTAAAATTATCTAATGAATTATTGTTGTTAACTAAGAGGCTTCCTTCAATTAATATAATTGACTCTGCCCCTAATAAATTTTGTAAGGCATTATTGTTTTGGATAGTAAAATTTCCTCCTAATCTGCTTAGTACATCTAGTCCGTTCAAGTTTTCCAAACTATTATTGCCTGTCAACTCTATATTGCCTGTTATATTAGAGAGGTTATTTAGCCCTTCTAAATCAGATAATGATGTATTCAATATGATAAGGTCTCCAACCAATTGGTCAATATTTGAAAAACCATTCAAATTAGTTATACCTTCTCCATCTACAAAAAGAGTTCCTAAGATAGATTCGCACTCTCTATTTTCAAGCAAAAATTCATCAATCTGACTTTGGGTAGTAAATGTCAAATTGGTGTTCAGTTGGCACGGAGGCAATTCCTCAAATATGTTACAGGTAACTGTATTAGTGGCCACAACATCTTCATTGTCAAAAAATAATTGAGCAGTATTTTCGATAAGGGTGTTATCTTCTATATCTTCTTTTGCCTTGATTAGAAATGAAAAAGACCCTTGACTCCCGCTGAAATCTATTGCAGCATCTGGCAGATTAATATCGTCAAAGCTCATACTGAATACTCGATCTTTGATCTCTAATTTAAAGTCAACTGGAGCTTGAAAACTAAGCAAAGTAAACTCGTCTTCATAATTTAAATTTTCATCCAGCGTATCTCTGATAATCAAATCAGTAATTGATTTTCCAAAATTGTTTTGAAACCTAATAGTGTAAATTAAAAAATCATCAATCAAACAAATATTTCCTTCTCTACTCGGGACCAAGGATTTGTCGTTAGCTGCAAACGAACTTTTAACTGGAGGCATATAAGTGAAAGGCAGCTGTTCGACTCCAGAGTCTGATATAGCGGAGCTAGTAAATTCAAGGGAAGTACCGTCCTCAATATCTTCTTCATTAGGTATTTTTATACTAATATTTTTGGTGACTACATTTCCCGGAAGCAAGTTGTCGTAATCAAAAGCAAATCTTCCATTTCCTAATGAAATAGGATTGCTATTCATAAAAGAAACAATACTTACTCTTTCATCTAATTCAAGAATTATTTGACCAGAATTAATTCCAGTTCCCAGGTTTTTTGCATGCACTTGTAGCTGTATCGTTTCTCCAAAAATCGTTTTTTGACTTTCAATATATGTTACAATATCGTCAGTTCTTTCTGATGCGTTTGGATTTAGTGGTGCAATTCCGACAGAAATGGATTCATTCTCTGCCCCTGTAATAGTACGTTCAAAGAGTATGTCATTTGTAGTGACACGCCATTCCGAAAATCTATTCGTATCAAACATGAAGGTATAATCACCTCGAGGAAGATTTATTTCTCCTTGCTCTTCAGCATTTCCAATAAAGAATTTTTGGTTAGTATCTATTAAATCTAAAAACCCATCAGCATAATTAGGCTCATCATTATCTCTTACTGCATTTTCATTTAAGTCTAAATAAATTTCAAAGGCTATTGGAAATTCGAGACCACATAAATCTTCTATTTCTTGATTGGAGTTACAGGAAGGACCGTTGTCTGCAAAAAAATATTCAAAAGGATAGTCATCAAGAGACTCCTTAGTAATCAATTCACATATAGTTTGCGTATTGCATTCACTTAGGTTTTCATTTTCTGAAATTTCAATATTTGAAATTCCAAATAAGTCGACATCTGGACTCAATTCATAGAGTGAACTTAAACTGATATTTCCATGGATAAATTGAGAGCCATAGGTTATTTCTAGATTGTTTAATCCGTCTAAGCTAGTCAACTTATTGTTTCTATTAATATATAAACCTCCAAGAATATTTACATTTGATAATTCTCGAATATGGCTGACATCTGTGTTTATTAGTCTGAATTCGCTAGCAATTTTTTGCAAATTCGTTAAGCCCTCTAGGGTGCTTAATTCTGTTAACTCAGAAATTATGAGTCTTCCTTCAATAAAGATAATTTGCTCTAGGACTTGCAAATTAGTAATTGGGTCATCCGAAGGACTTCCAGTATTAGGATCGCGGTCTTGAAATGTGATGTCTCCATTAATAATGGTACAGTCTTCAAAGCCATTTAGCATATTATCTACTTGTGCCTGCGTCCAAAATACTTGCCCGCCGCCAAGACATTTATTAGAGAGGTCGAATACCATGACTGGCTCATTACTTACTACGATATTGTTATTTTCATTTTTTTCTTCTATTGCACCTTCAGTATCAATAACAGAAATCAAATAGAATGAACCGCCAATATTATTTGGAACAGTGATAGTGGCATCTGTAGCAGTGATTTCCGCATCAAAGCGAGGATTTAAATTTCCAGTTTGGATTTCACCTGCTAAAAAGTCTTCGCTTTCATCAAAATTTTTGTCCGCTGATAAATATGTTTTGATTAATATAGCTCCGCTTGCCGTTGCTGATCCAATATTATGGACTGCAACAGAATATGGCATGATTTGATTACTGCCAGTTATCTCTTCTAGAGAATTTAATCTACTCAAGGCTAAATCTGGCACTAGTGCTTCACACTCCAATTCTAAAACATACATTTTACTGGAGTCTCCGTTTTCTAAAAACCATTGACCCGTGTTATTGTCCATAACACCAAAATCATTTATTGGTGTGTTCTGAAAAGGATCTTGAAAATTTTCGAAGTCTACTTCACTATTATCCTCCCAAACCAATATGCCTTCTTGAGCACTATCAGTTAAGCCAATAAAGGCATCTCCTGGAATATTTTTTCTGACGAATTCATTTTCTTCTTCAGATTGTATAGACACTAAATATGCACTACCTGGATCTGATACAATATTTGAAATTTCAGTTTGAGCATCAATCCAACCTGTATTTTGAGTTGAAAGAAAATACGTATGCCCTTCGAATTCTGCATTAAAAGGGTCTAACAGTCTAAAATCTTTTATTCTATCAGGGCAAGTAGAGTCGGCGCAAGTTGACACTATTTCATCAAAAGAAGCACAGCCTGCTTCATTATTGTTGATCCTTGAATTAAGATTTATTCCATTTGAAGCAGCCTCGCAAATTGCATTAATATCACACTGCTGAAGCTTAGGATTGTCAATTATTACTAAAGAATCTAAACCAGTGAACTCTAGTTGAAACAAACCGTCTAGGAACCTGAGCGATTGACAATTTTGGATTCTTAAATCACCATTGATATTGTTTATATTGATAAAACCATCTAGATTTGTTATTGCTGTTCCTGCTGCATCTTCATCTATGATGAGACTACGCGTAATATTGGTACAGTTGGGAAAAGAGTTGATAAATGCGTCTACATCTTCCTGAGATCGCAGAGTGATATCTCCGGTCGGACAGTCCTGTGCCAAAACAAAGCTTGGGCTAGCTAAGAATATCGAACATATAAAAACTATAAAACGTGTGCTCAAGACAATTTGGTTTTTTTATTTAGAACGAATACTTTAAAGAGGCATTCAACCCAATCCAATTATATCTTTGATCTAAAGCATATTCCGTCTTAGTAATAGATTGTGGAAGATACCTATAAAATGCTTCCAAGCCAACTGCAATATGTGGTGTAAAATTATAATTCACATTTGCCCCACCTTCGAAAGAAACATTCAAGCTATTTCTGAATAAATCATTTTCTTGCGTCGTGTTTACTACTTCAAACGAACTATTCAAAACACGTCCTTTTGTGCGTAGTGAAAGATTTTGAATATAACTTACACGCAAACCAATATCCCAAGAGGAGACCCTCTTCTGAAATCCTAGCGAAATTGGAATTTCTATAAAATGGTAGTTGTTATAAAAGTCGTATTCTAGGTCATGGATTGTGTTATTAGGTGCATACCCAATAATTGTATTACGAGTGCCTAATAAGTTATTGGATTGTCCAATGACTTGATTAGCGGTAGAATCTAATTGTAAAAATCGAGTGTCATATTGGAATCGCTCTGCGACTCTTGCATATTGAAAACCAATAGAAGCATTTAAACCTCCTTTATGAGTGAGACCTACTTTTATACCATTGTTAAGGACTTCAAGCGATTTTTCAGTAGCGCTTCTTAAAAGTAATATTTCATCCGCTTCTTGCCCTTCTTTGACAGAAAGCGTTCTGTTTACGAATCCAATACCAGAATATACTTGAACTGAAAATTGAAATGGATTTTGCTTGGCAATAATGATCTCCTGAGCAGAAGGTGGTGTTTCCTCCTCCTCCTCCAATAAAGTAATAGAATAATTGACAGCTATTGGGTCAATAGCCAATAAACGTCCTTGTTTAAGATCTTCTTGATTTTCGTCTAAATAACTTTGATGAAGATAGTTACTAGGAGTTGATGTATTTTTGTCAAGACTTGGCTCAACTGTATTCGTCAAGCCATTATTCACATAGTTATCTATACGTACTTTGGGTGTAGCAATAGGTGCGCTAAGCTTTCTAGTCTTTTTTTGAATATTTGCATCGTTAAACTTTTTTGAAGATGAAGAAATCTCTGAGGGAATAAACGTGCTTGTATGTGTTTTGGAGGCTGGACTTTGTGTTATGGAAGCTTTGTTTGCAATAGTATTATTTTCAAATTGCACTTCCTCCATGATATGATTATCAATTTGCGTGCCTTCTTTGACTGGAACAGTAGTATTTACATAACTAGTTTTTGCAATATGAGCATTAGGCGTCCCAAGATCCGGGGCAAATAGTCTCATATATCCGAGACCTAGTATCATTATGCAGAGCCCAAAAAGGAAAAATAAAAACCCTCGTCTTCTTTTGCGTTCGGCGTTTATGACGTCAACCTCAGATTCTATAGACGCCCATATAGCATCCACATCCACTTCAGAGGTTTGTTTTTTTAGAACTGTATTGTGCCATTTATAGAAAAAATCCATATTCATTTGTATATATTATGTCTTATTAATTAGCCTTTTTGTTAACGGTTTCGGTTTTAATAAAACGTGTATATTTTTTTTGCAACATTTTTCTTGCTCTTAGTAAATGAGACCTTGATGTTGTTTCTTTTATATTTAGCATTTCTGAAATCTCTTTGTGGTTAAATTCATCTACCACAAACAAATTAAAAACAACCTTATACTTTTCTGGTAGACTAGATATCATATCCGTGATATGATTCGCATCATGATAAATATAATTTGATCTGTCAATGGACTGCTCTTGGAGCATGCCTACCAAATGTTGTTCATTTTTATACCATTTTTTATCTACCCATTGTAGGGATGCTCGAGCTGTAATCTTTCTTATCCACCCTTCAAATGAACCTTTATACTCAAACTTATCGATATGCCTAAATACCAAGATTAAGGCTTCCTGCAATATATCTTTCGCCATCGCTTGATCATGGGCATAGCGCTTACATATACTCATCATCATTGGTGAATATTGCTTTACTAGAAGATATTGACTTTTCTTATCTCCTTTTAGGCAGTTTTCTATAAGTGTCTGTTCAGCGTTCAATACCTTGTTTATATGGTGATCTATTATAATTGTATAGCTCAAAAATACGCATCCGTATATTTTGACTATTAAATGGTATTATTCTCTAAAGTAAAAATTAAAAGACCCTTGCAGTTCTTCAATCACTTGTCTATCCACATCCTCAAAGCTTCCTTCAAAAACTCCTGTAGTTAATTTATTAGTAGAGCCAAATCTAGATACTAGGAAAAATACTGCATCTCCAGCAAAATTTATTTCTTTCGAAGTATCTTCTAATGCTTCCACTTCATGGCTATCATTAGCACTATAATCTCCCTCTTGACTACCGTTAAAACTCACTTTTATATTTATATCTTGTCCATTATTTATAAACTCAAATTCCGTAACATTCGCTGTGTTTCCATCTCCTGATTGAATAGGGTAGAAGCATTCTTCTCCAGTAGATTTGTTGATTAGGTGCAGCATATTTACCTGAGGATCGTCGCAAGCAAATATATCTCCCAATTCATCTTCTGCTTCCAAGTTGATGTTAATGCCTACAGTTTGACCAAAGGACATTCCATCAAATCCTTGAATATTTGCTTCTCCGTTATTACATACTTGTAGTGCTAGGTCAAAAATAGAATTCGATATATAATGGTATCGTATTTGGTCCCCTTGCCTCACGGCGATGACTCCATCTTCTATAGGATCCACATTGCAGGCATACAACTCTCCCTCATATGATCGGAGCGTTATATTGTCAATTAAGACTTCTGAATTTAGATTGCTCGGGGCTTCGTTGTATACTATATTTCCACAGGCATCCTTCATTGTCAATCTCCCTTCCGAAGTAATCGGTGTATTGATTTTAGCAATTCCTAGATTATTACTTAAGACACTTTGCACAGTGATTCCATCTTCTGTAATCCATTTTGCATTGATATCTTCCAAAATTCCTGATCCATCTAAGGCAGAGAGTTGTATAGTATTCAACTCACTGTCAAAGCTATTGGCTAACAAAATGAAATTATTATGAGAAAGCCCAATTCTAAGACTTGAATTTTCTAAAGTAGTTTGCGTATTTATAGTATACAGGCCAAAACTAGGTACGTAGTACCATGCTTCTACAGCCGTGGCTGAAGTAGGAATTTGTACTGACACTTCTGCTTCTTGATCAATCAAAAGGGCATTACCAGATTCATCTAAAAAAGAAATTTGCAATAAAGATTGAGGTCTCAAACCGACCAATTTATTCTCAATATCTACTGCTTGAAAATTACCAGGTGCTTTTAAAGCAAACTTGTCGAGTGAAGAAGACATGAGGGTGGACAATACCCTCACCGTTCCTTCATACCTATTGCCATCAGAAGACAAAAATGCTTCGTCAGAATACTCGAGCAAGATGTCTTCATCGATAAGAAGGCTTCCGCCGATCAAACCATTAAACTCTGAATCGTCTTCAATCTCGGTTAAGACTATATCTAATTTTTCAGTGGCGCCCTCACTTGGGTAAAAAAGTTTACTGTGTTGATGGTAATTGTCAGCTTGAATCTCTACAGTAGTACCTTCTTTGTTCATGGGATGGTCTGTGTAGAAAAAATGTCCGTATATATCTGTTGTAGTAGGTGTGCCATTGAGTATCACTAGTGCATCAGCTATTGGGTTTTGCATTTCGTCTTGTACGAAGCCTATTAGTGATGCATTCACCATATCCTCATCAAGCATAAAATCATCAATTAATTCTGGAGTGAATGCTACTGGAGTAGATACATTGCGCTCAAAGTCCTCTCTGCAGGACCACAAAGCCAATATTAATAAAATGTATGGGATACCTTGCTTGCGCATTATCTAGTGTCTTTTGGTGATAAGAGGGGTTATTTGATTCTAGCGTTGCAAAAAATGACATATTTTCTTACAAAAGATTACCATTAAGATAACATATTTTTATCCTATTCCTTTCCGCCATAGACGGTACTTTAAATATTGCTGTCTGAGTAATAATTTTAATGTGTTATAGATTGACTATCAAAAATTTATTTATATAATATTTTGTATATAAATAAAATTAGAATTCATATTGGCTAGTCCAACTTCTATTTTTGACAAATAAGCTGTGCAATTTAATTTATATCTTTTTAGGGAAAATCAGGAAACGAAATGCAGCTAGATCCTATCGAAGGGGAGTATAAAACGCCCAAGAGTATTCACAAGCATACTACTTCGCAAAATGTGGTGTGCCCGAACTGTTCCAATACAGTTGTCGCTAAGGATATCAATATCGAAGATAAGATTACTAAATGCAGCGAATGCAGCCAGATTTTTTCCTTTCAGTCCTTAATCAACACCTTAGTACAGGCTCCAGCCTCCAAGAAAAAGCCGATTTTAGGCAATCAAAAGGATGTCGACGTATTTGAGTATGCAGGCGAACTGAGTATATCAGTATGGGATATGTACGATTGGTGGGCACTTATCTGTTTTTGTATCGCTGGAGTCCCCAAATAAATAATACACTATGGTATCTTATATCGAACGCCTGTATATACATTTCTACCAAAAATAGGACCCCATACTAATGAGCTATCAAAGAACTCCGAGCTCGGATTGTCTGCAGATAGGATAGGGTTTTCCTGCGTGAAATTGAGTAAATTTTCTACACCTAAATACACCTCTACTGATTTCCATTTTTTTGTGATCTGCCCATTGACGATGAAGTAGTCTGGAGAGTATTCGTCTAATCTAAACTCTTCTGGATTGGTGCCTGTAAATGGGATACGTCTTCTGCCTTGCCAATTGATGGTGGCATCGAATGCCCACTTGTGTTCAATCTCGTAAGCCAAATTGACAAAGGCACGCTGGATAGAAGCAAGCGGCTTGCGCAGTCGTTCATTTAGAAAGTCAGTTTTGACATCATTATATCTGTATGCTAAACGCACGTCGAAGAATGGAAATAATTCTGCATCCACTTGCGCTTGGACACTATGTGAAAAAGACTGCCCAGCTAGATTGTATATACTCACGGACTGCACATCGTTGTCATAGTCTACGACAACTTGATCTTGGAAAAAAGTATAGTAATAATCTAATCCAAAAACAATCTCCTTAGCTCCGATACGAGTTGATTTACTGAGATTGGCTCCAAAGTTCCAACCAATCTCTGGTCTCAAGCCATAAGGGAAATCAGATGGTGCTCCAGGGCTAAATCTTATCTGACGATTGCTTGCAAAGATGCCAATGTTCTCTGCGAATACAGTTGCCGTTCGTAAGGATCTACCAGCCGCTAATCTAAAAACAGTATCGTCATCTGGCGCAAAGCGTAGATTGGCTCTTGGCGTAACAAAGACGCCATAGCTATTGTGCAAATCTTGTCTTAAGCCAAGAACAGCTGTAAATTTTTCACTTGGCTGGAAAGTGTATTCACCAAATATCCCTGATGATACTTCACGCCTTTCGAATGGCGTCCGTCCCACTATCTCATCAAATTTGTCATAGACAAAACTATATCCTACACGGTATTTGTGCTTGATAGAGCCTAAGACATTTTGATATAGATAGTTAGCATAAAAACTCTCTTGTTCTGCATCGTAAATCTTAAAAAGGCTAGGGTCGCTTTGCGCAGCAGGTATCCCGAATTGGGATTCTTGCTTATGGTAAGTTCCTGATAGCTGAAGTCCCATACTAGCTAGTGGATTATCCAAAAAGACTTTCCCAAATTTGAGCCAGCCTTCTGCACGTTTGTTGTCAATAGAAGCGCCCCAAACGTCATTGTCCAATTCTAATGAGATGGCGTCTGCTCCTAATTGTCCACTCACACGATTCGAAATGGTTCCTTTGATTCCTGCTTGGAAAAGGAATCCATCATCCCCTATAAATTTCCATCTATGCAAAGCGATAAAGTTTTCTGATAATGGATTGTCTAAAAAACCATCTTCGTTTCTATCGTTTTCAAAGAAATTTTTCTTGGCGTGCAAGAGGGTAGCAGCGTACCACTTGTCGCTGATATCGTGCCTGATATTGGCATTGCCCTCTAGTCGCCCTCCTTCGTTTGCATAGAAATTGAGGTAGAGTTTTTCCATATTGCTGCAGGGCTTTTTGAGCTCAATGTTAATTTGACCAGCTAGGCTTTCATAGCCATTGGCTACTGAACCTGTCCCCATGTTGAGCTGAATACCTTCTAGCCAAGTTCCTGGCGTGAACTCGAAACCATATAGAGAAGCTAGACCTCTTACGTAAGGCATGTTTTCACGTGTCACTTGAATGTTGGGACCTTCTAAACCTAGCAACTGTATTTTTCTAGTACCAGTGACCGCATCTGTGAAGGTGACATCCACAGAAGGATTGGTCTCAAAGCTCTCTGCGATATTACAGCAAGCCGCCTTGAGAAATTCTTTTTCACCAATGTTCTGCACCTTGATAGGATTGAGATAAGATATCTCGGTTGTTTTTTTGCGATGCACAATTTCCACCGTATTGAGCGTGAGGGCATCAGTCAATACAATCGAGACCATACTCTCGTTCTTCATAGAGATGGTATCGTTTTGATAACCTACATAGCTGATTTCAAGATTGTCTACTTGGTCTATCCTATCTAATTGAAATTGGCCATCCACATCGGTTGTGGTTCCAGTACTTTGGTCTAACCATTTAACTGTGGCTCCAATTAGAGGCACTCTGTTGCCATTTGGATCTCTTTCATAAATCATTCCTGTAACAGTCTCTCCAGGAGTGCGCACATTCTTAAAAGGTTGAGGAATTGTAGTTTCCTCTATTGTAATATGTTCATTTTTATCTGAGTAATCATGCTCGCCGTGCGCAGTTTGGCTGTCCTCTTGATGTGTAAGTACAGGAGTCCCATCATAATGACAACAAGCTGGTAGATTACTGTATGCTTCCTGATTGGCATTCACACGATCTGTGTCGTGCCCAGCCTTGGCCAAGTTTTGATGGAGATCGTTTTCGTCAAAGGCGTTCTCGTCCACTTTGACATAGAGGGTTTGCTGATCCAAATCATATTGTGCTTTCATAACGCCATCTGTTAGAATCGCTGTAGTTTCTATTCTACTTGAACACATACCACAAGCTCCTTTGACGGGGATGCTTACATTGTATTCTTCTGTATTGATTATGCCTGTTTCATGATTAGAGTGGGTAGGAGCTCCAGCATAGTGACAACAAGCAGGCAAAGCGGCGTATGCTTCTTCATTTGCTTTTATTTTATTCGTACTATGTCCAGCTTCCGCTAAGTTCTGATGTAGCGTATTTTTGTCAAAGGTGTTTTTGTCGACGTGTAGGTACAGAATCTGGCGTTGCAGGTCATACTCCGCTTTCATCACACCATCAGTGAGAATAGCCGTAGCTTGTATTCTGTCTGAACACATACCACAAGCTCCCTTGACATGAATTTGTACTTTTTTCTTTTTTGGAGTTGCATCTTGCGCAAAAAGATTCACGCTGCACAAGCACATCCAAAGAAATAATATGAAATTATTACCTTTCATTACGATATGTTTTTAGGCATAGGATATGCCTTTAAAATTTTTTAAAATAAGTATGGGTAAAAAAAGATTTTAGCTACCGCATGGGGTAGACCTAACCCAATTGAGGTGGTTGCCAGATAAGGTTGTAAAAACCTAGGCGAAATGAAGTACCTAGAGACAGAGGTGTCGTTTTGGTATGTGTTACTTCAACCCTGTCTTGGGCTTTTATTTCCTCTTTGATAAGGAAAGTATGCATACAACAAGAGCAGTCACATTGACCAGAACAAGGCTTGGAGTCATCATTTGCATCTTGACATCCGTTATGCGTGTCAGGTAGCTTATCTTCACAGCTATCCAGCTCTACTTCTACATGTGAGCAGCAATTGCTAGTTAGTGCATATCCCATATTTGGAAAGGCAACAAACAAAGCCAATATGATAGCTACTAATCTCATGATTAATTTTGTACTCTTATTTATTAACAAATATAATGCAAATCTATCTTGATTGCTCAATAAAATGGAGCAAAAGCCCCTGTTTTTGGTGCTATTATCAACTTACTAACGATTTTTAGGC